>JACONC010000004.1:57500-115156 GCA_014323925.1 Chromatiales bacterium
CATTCCGCATTATTGTATAGTGCCAAAGATGTACCAAGCAAATAGGCGAACTTTTAGCTCAGCTCTCAAATCAGTGTTTAGCTCTGGCTTCCCAGGCATTGCATATACCCAAGCGTTTAGCTTACAGTAAATAAGCCGAGTCTGAATATACCTGGCCTAAATACACCTGTCTTAGATGTCGTGGCATCGTACATACACGCACTGCCCCATAAATTATGCTGTATAAATTATGCTGTATAATAATGCGTAAACTAGTGTAATGAAACAATTTATTATTCTTTCGGTCGTTATCGTATTGCTCGTACTGGGTAGCTGGTGGTTGGCTAAGGTTGATTTAGATAAATCACAATCTATTGCAACGAACTATGATGGTATATGGAGTGGAAATTTTGATATTAACGGCCGCGGTAATTATCAGTTTAATGCGCTCTATGTAGGCAATGAGCTCATTGCTTACACTCCGGATGCCAGAGCATCTTATCGCGGAACGGTAGACTTCAATGGTAGTGACTACCGCTCCTATATGCGAATGTATCTGTTAGTCAACGGTAGCTATTTTGACTCGGTGACCTTAAACGGTAAGGTGATCTCGCCAAACGAGATAGAGGCACAATTTCTCACTACTGACGCCGCCGATAGCGGTACGCTCAAGCTACGGCGAGACAAAGCGCTATACGAGAGAGGTGCGCAACTCAGTAAAGTGGCTGACCAGTGGATTTACTATCATGGTTTCACGATTACTAAATTTACCATCGCCGACAACGGTCGCATTGACGGTGCCGATACCAACGGCTGTGGTTACGAGGGCGAAATAAGCGTTATCGCTGCCGATTACAACGCCTATCGACTTAAATTACGAGTCAACTCTTGCTATGAATTAGATGGTGTGTACGAAGGCATGGCGTATCTACTAAGTGGCTTAGAAGAAGACGATACTCTCAATATGCAAGTCTACACGGATGAACAGGCATTTTATCTGCCTATCGTGCGCGACACTAAAAGCACTAGCCCGACGCCGCAGGAACCCACCTAGTTAGTGAACCGGAGATTGATCTGGTGGAGCTAGGCGGGATCGAACCGCCGACCCCTTGCATGCCATGCAAGTGCTCTCCCAGCTGAGCTATAGCCCCAAACCAATATCGATTGTATCATAACGAATACGCTGTTTACTGCTAGCCTTTGATGCTTGGCAAAAGACCACGCCTGCCGTCGGACAGACTGAGTTCGATAAATTCTATTAAGTGTGCTACTTCTGGACATTGTTTGGCTATGTTGCGGTGCGCAATGATATGTGCCTTATATCCCGACAGTGGATGTAGCAGATCTATATAAGCTCGGTGTAGTTTTTGTATCACGGCTTCGTCAAACCCGGCTCTTCGTAATCCTATTTTATTAAGTCCACGAGTGTGTGCCGGAAGCCCTGCTGCTAACACATAAGGTGGCAGATCTTTGGCTAGTCCGCTGCCCATCCCGCTGTAGGAATGTTGCCCAATACGACAGAATTGGTGCACCATAACAAAGCCGCTCAATATAGCATAGTCACCTACTTCGACATGTCCTGCTAGACTTGCCGCGTTGGCAAAAATCGTGTGATTAGCGATTATGCAATCATGGGCGATATGCACATAGGCCATGAAGAAGTTATCATTGCCTATCGTAGTTTGCCCACCGCCTGCTACCGTTCCACGATTGATGGTGCAGTATTCACGGATAGTGTTGTTATCTCCTATCAGTAAACGGCCACTGCAGTTATCGGCAGTGGGATTGCGACATTGTTTATCTTGTGGTAATTCACCGATTGAGCAAAATTGAAAAATTCGATTAGCACAACCAATGTGGGTAGGACCGTTAATAATCACATGCGAGGCTATATGCGTACCTGCCTCTATAGAAACTTGGCTACCGATAATGCTATACGCGCCTACCAATACATCGTCGGCAATTACTGCATCGTCAGCTATAATCGCGGTAGGATGTATCATCAAACGAGTGCTAGAGTCGCAAGTTTTTATTTCATCATGCATTTCAAGGTTGCTGTTGCAACCGTGCCTTCATCAACTCGTGCTGAGCATTGAAATACCGCATAATTTTTTTTGAATTTATCCAGAGTTGCATGCAAGACCAGTTGATCTCCGGGTACAACGGGTGCCTTAAATCTCGCTTGTTCTATGCCGGCTAACAAAATTAATCGCTCGTCGTTGTTCGCAGCTGCTTGCTCGCTAAGGTGCGCTTCCTTCAATAATAGCAAACACGATGCTTGTGCCATCGCTTCTATTATTAACACACCCGGCATCACTGCTTTATTCGGAAAGTGTCCGTTAAAAAAGTCTTCGTTAATGGTTACATTCTTAATTGCGGTCAGGTAATCAGCTTTTTTATACTCGATCACTCTATCTACCAACAGCATTGGGAAACGGTGCGGTAGTATGCATTTAATTTCTTTTTCAAAATCGTATTTGTCCATAATATCTCTCAATAGGTATCTATCTTTACTGTAATTTATTTAATTTATCAAATATTTTATATAATCGTTTGAAATAAGCGCTATTTTTTAGCCATTCACTATGCTCTACTGGCAATAGACCAGAACTATAGCGCCCCTTACGGGTAATCGATTTATGAATACGGGTAGCAGGCGTAATGATGGTGCCATCGCAGATGCTAATTTGCCCATTGATCATCGCTGCCCCGCCGATTTGGCAGTCTTTGCCGATAGTAGTACTACCAGCGATGCCGACACAGGCGGCGATAACCGTTCGATCACCAATAATATCATTATGGCTGATATGCACCAAATTATCTATCTTAACACCATTGCCTATGCGGGTACTGTCTAAAGTGGCTCTGTCTATTGCGGTATTTGCACCTATTTCAACATCATTACCTATCTCAACATTGCCCAGATGTGCAATTTTCGCCCATCCATCACTGTCGGCAACAAACCCAAAGCCATCGCCACCAATTACCGCGCCTGGTTGCACGATGACGCGCTCACCTAGGTGACTTTTATCGGCCACCACCACTTGCTCTTTAATCAAGCTATTCGCTCCGATATAGCAGTCATCACCTATCACACAATTCGCGCGTATTGTCACACCATCACTTAACACACATTTCCTACCAATTACGACATTAGCACCTATAGCCACATTAGAACCTATAAGCACATCACTTGCGATGGTCGCCGAAGGATGGATTGCGGTTGCGCTTGGGTCGGTCGGTGACGCAAATAATAGAGTTAGTTTGGCAAATGCCAGATACGGATTATCGCAAAGTAATGTCGGACGCGTGCATAGGTGTTTATCTTCGTGCTTGAGCAACACTGCACCGGCCATCGTCTTTGCTAAAAAGTCTCGTTGCTTAGCATTGGCATAGAATGCAAGGTCACTGGATTGAGCATTCTCCAGACTAGCAAAACCGCTGATTTTGATATCCGACGATGGTGGGTCGGTATTTATATGCTCTGCTAGTTCGGCTAAAGTATAAAATCGTTCAGGCATGTTAAATCGCAACAATGGCCGGATAAACAACTGGTTATTTAGCTCGCTTCTCCAGTATATCCAGTACTTGTTCGGTTAAATTAACCTGATCATCAGCATAAAGTATGGGTTCGGATACGACTATGTCGTAATTCTTGCTTTTTGCTATATCTTGGATAATCTCTAATACTTGCTTTTGGATTTTGGATTGCTCTTCAGTGCGTCGTTTGTTGAATTCTTCTCTGAATTCTTCGCGTCGCTCTTTAAGTTCGCGCTTCATCGTAATAATTCTGCTTTGTAGTCGTTCTCTTTTATCATCATCCATTTCTCGTGACGAGCGTCTGAGTAAAATTTCACCTTTTCTAATATCGTCTTCTAGCTCGAGCAATTGCGCATCCTTTCTATCAAATTCGCTTTCCAACCGCTGCACGGCAGATATAGATTGTGGTGCTTTCTGCATCACTATAGAAATATTTACGAAACCAACTCCTGCTGCATAGCTGTTGGTGGCAAGTAGTAAAGCAATGGTCATTAAAGTAAATAATTTTAGTAGGATTATTAGTAGGGGTATATATTTTTTTTTGATTGTCTTATTCATAGTCTTAAAAGTTAGTTCCTAAATCAAATTGAAATGATTCGGTATCATCTCCTGGTTTATCATTATACTGCGTTGCAAAATTAAAAGTAACTGCTCCTATCGCAGTTATCCAGCTTACATTTATACCAAGGGCGCCTCTGAGTTCAGAGGTATCAAAGTCGCTAATATCTTCATATACATTGCCTATATCGGTAAAGACACTCGCTCGCAGTCGTTTAGGATCATAGAGAAAACCAGTAGGAAAATATAAGTCAAAGTTCCCTACCACTCTAAAATTACCACCCTCAGGGTCACCGAAAGAGTTTTCAGGGCCTAGCGAGTTATTCAAATAGCCGCGTACTGTTTTAGTACCACCGGCAAAAAAACGATCAGTGCACGGCACCTCAGGTGTATTACCGTATCTATCAGCGTATGATAGTAGCAGTCGCGGTGCAAAGACAAAATCCTTATCGCTATCTAATGGAAAAAAATGACGATGAGAATAACTTGCTTTGTAATATTTCAAGCCACTGCCGGGGCCGTATACCTCCAAGTTGCTCGAGATCCTCGCACCTTCTTTAGGAAACAGTGCACTGTCTCTGGTATCGTAAGCCAACCCTGCGGTGAGTATATAACTTCTAAACTGGTAATAATCAAAAGTCTCACCTTCCCGCCCCAAACATTCTTCTAAATCATCTTGCCTATCGGAACTGGCACTAAAACGTATATCTTCCCAGCGCAAACCTAGGCCTAAAGTGTCGGCTTCAGAAATCGGGATACCATAAGATGCAGATAAATTGGTCGCTTCAGTATCGATACGCGAGACATCGCGCTCTTCGTAGTCTACTGAGCTGTAACTAGCTGACAGTGTACGACTGATACCGTCCATAGTGTGATTAGGATCAGTGAAGCGCACTGCGTAGCGCGTATTTGATTTACTATTATTGAATATCGTACTAAATTGATTGCCAGTACCCAGAAAATTAGATTGACTGAGCTGCAGTGTCAACACCGCGCCATCGCTATCAGAATATCCTGCCCCTATGTTAAAACTACCTGATTTGCGTTCTTCTATATTAAAATCCAAGTCTATTTGGTCAACTGACTGCTCAACTGCCCGCTGTTCAACAGTGACCTCGCCAACGAAAGGTAATCGCTGCATTCTCTTTTTAGAAAGATCTATTTTTTTTGCCGAATAAGGTGCACTTTCCAGTTGTCTTAACTCATGTCTGAATACTTGGTCGTCGGTGGCAGTATTACCGCGTATGTTGATGCGTCTTACATAGGTCAACGACCCGAGATTCGGGAAAAAGGTCACATCAACGGTGCGCTGCTGGGTATCAGGTTGCGGGATTGCATCCACTTTAGCGGTAGCATAACCTTTGTCTCTTAAGATATTGACTATCTCGCTACTTGCTGCCAGTGTATCTTTACGGGAAAAAATCGCGCCTTTTTTAATGTGCTGGTCTATCACTTTGGTAATTTTCTTGCGCTCCGTTATAGACGAAGCAGCAAGATTGGCTTGGTTCACTCGATACTGCTGCCCTTCTTTGATCTTTATCAATACATCTATAAAACGGCGGTCTGGAGTCAGTGTAACTTTAGTTTCTTCTACTGCGAAATCTAAATAACCGTAGTCTTGGTATATGGCTTGCAGCGATTCGATATCGGCTGCCAACTTGAATCTAGAGTACTTATCTTTATCTTTCCAAAATTCATACCACTTTTTACTGCCTGACTGAAAATCTTTAGTCAGTAACTTATCCGAGAGACGATAATTTCCTAAAATGGTAATATCTCTAACGCGGGTGGTTTCATTTTCATTAATGCGTATGTAGAGACTAAGCTGATTATTTGACAATGCGATAGTCTCTACATCTATCCTGACTGCATACTTGCCGAGCGCGTGATATTGTTTGCGTAACTCGCGCTTAATGACATCAAAACTAGCATATTTATAAATGCGTCCCGGCGCAATACCGTTGAATTCTAGAGCTTCCAGTATCCCTTCTTCAGGAACTTCATCGTTTCCTTCTATTCGTATCGAAGCAATGCCAGGTCTTTCGGAGAGCACAATATATAAATCGCCATTATCACCACGCAATTCGACATCTTCAAAATAACCCTGTTCGTACAGTAATCGCATCAATGCCGGCGAACTTGCATAATCAAAATAATCGTTGATGCGAAATGGCAGTATTAAAAATATACTGCTTGCATCAACACGATCCAAGCCGATTATTTTTATATCCTTGATGATAAACCCATCGGCTTTAGCAATGCCAGTTAAGATAATGAGTATAAAAGCTAACAATACAGAGGTAATTTTCAATGGCAAACACCCTATCAGAAGCCAAACAAACGTTGCATATCATTGTAAAGCGCCAACGCTATTAAAGAACCTATCATTACCATGCCTACATATTGCGCTCTGAGCTGTGCAATCATAGACAGTGGTTTACCAGCGATAAACTCCCATAAGTAATGCAACAAATGACCGCCATCAAGCATGGGCACTGGTAGCAGATTAAGCACACCTATGCTGATGCTGATAATCGCCAGTACGCTTAAATAACTGACTATACCCATAAGAAAGGAAACACCAGCAACCTCGGCGATGGTCACTGGGCCACTGATATTTGATAGAGAAACGCTGCCGGTAATCATGCTTCCGATAAACTTAAAAGTGAGCATGGTTATCGTCCAAGTCTGGTCAGCAGCTTTTATGATAGAGTCAAACAATCCATAGCGTATATGCACTTGATATTTATCCAGCAACGACGGTGAACTATAAGCTACTATGCCAGCGACACCAATTAAACGATCACCTTGTTCTCTGGTGTCAGGCCTGAAATTCATTGTCATCTCTTGTTCACCACGCAGTATCGTCAGCACTACTGAAGCATCAGGGTGACTGCGAATTTGTTGGGTTAAATGCCGCCAATTGCGTATCGGCAAGCCGTTGAAATGGGTAATCTTGTCATTCTCCATTAAACCGTAACGCTCGGCGGCACTATCGCTTAATACTCTACCGACTATCGCTTCCAATTCAGGCAACATCATAATGATACCTAATTTCTCATATGCCGAACGGCTATCGTCGTTGAGGAATGTCTTGCTGTCTATCTTCAAGGTATGTAGTCGCCGCTCGCCTGTCGCAGTCGCAACCTCAAGTGTAATCGTGTCACTGCCCAATGCTACATCAAGGATTTCAAGCATCGTTTGTCGCGCCCCTCTGACCTCATTGCCTTCCACTGCGTATATTTCATCACCTGGTTGCATACCAGCGGCCATCGCTGCACTATTCGGTTGTATCTCACCAACGATTACCCTCTGCTCAAAAGAACCTATCATGAAAACCATAATGTAGAGGAGAAATGCCAACAAGAGATTCGCCAGAGGACCGGCAGCAACCACCATGGTGCGCACTGCCAAGGATTGACGATTAAACGATCGATCTAGTTCCTCGTCTGCAACTGAGCCCTCACGTTCGTCTAACATCTTCACATAACCGCCTAAGGGGATGCTGCCGATAACAAATGTACTATCATCGGGACCGAACTTCCTCTTATAGATAGCTTTACCGAAACCGATAGCAAAACACAAAACTTTAATATTGGCTCTGCGCGCCACCCAATAGTGTCCAAACTCGTGGAATGCAACCAGCAAGGTGAGTGCTAAAATAAACCCTAATGCTCCAATAAAAAACTCCATACTAATACCTCCCAGTCATCATTCGCCCATCATTCGCCGCCACACCGCAGTACTCTGCATAGGTCATCTGTAGATTGAACCCTATCAACCGACCGTTTTCCCATAGATAAGGCGTAAAGCCTAGTTTCGTCAATCCACTATATAAAGCTATCTCAGACATCTTTGTGTATTCTGTTTATGTTAATATGGCGGATATTATACCTGATTTAGTGGTGGAGGATATTGCCTCTGTTAGCTAAAACTTTGCCGCATAACGAGGGTTGCTTTTGTTGGGGAAAGACACCACATTGCTTTTATCTATGTTAATCAATGATTGGGCGATGCGGCGGCTACGACTATCTACTTCTAATATATGCTCTAAACTATCGGTATTCTCAAATTTGCTTTGCTCCATAACCCCAGCACAGATTTCGGCGATATTATCAAAAGTGATGCGGCCGTCCAAAAAGGCATGCACCGCTTCTTCGTTTGCTGCATTTAATACTGCGGGTGCGCTGGCACCTGTTTTCATCGCCTGATAGGCTAAGGATAAGCACGGAAATCTCTTGGAGTCTACAGGATAGAATTCCAATTTGCTGCATTGCTCAAGATCTAAATATACTTGTTTGCCAGCCGCCAAGCGTTTTGGCCATGCTAAAGAGTAGGCAATAGGAATGCGCATATCAGGTTTTGATAGTTGCGCAATAATCGATCCATCTTTCATCTCAACTAAGCCGTGCACGATACTCTGTGGGTGTATTAAAACTTTGATGCGAGAAAGTTCTATACCAAATAGCCATCGCGCTTCTATGACCTCTAAACCTTTATTCATCAGAGTCGCTGAATCCACCGAAATTTTTGCTCCCATATCCCAATTCGGATGGGTGCATGCTTGCTCAGGTGTTGCCAGATGTAGTTTGCCTAACGGCCAAGTGAACAGCGGACCACCCGATGCGGTGAGTGTGATATTGCGGACATCTATACCAATCTGCGAACTACCACCTAAACATTGAAAAATTGCATTGTGTTCACTATCTATGGGTAACAGTTCCGCTGAATGTTGTTCAACGGTCTTCATCAGTAAATCGCCGGCGGCGACCAGTGCTTCTTTATTTGCGAACAGGATACGTTTGCCTGCTTGTGCGGCAGCCAGTATTGGTGATAACCCTGCCATCCCTGATATACCGGTCACAACAGTGTCATAGTCAGCTTCGGCTATCAGTTCGGTTAGCATGGTTGCCGGCAGTGCTTGGGTGTTCAATTTGTATTTTTGCAATAGTGCTTGTAATTCTATGAGTTGATTAGCATCGGAGAGTACTGCATAGCGAGGCTTAAACTCCGCACATTGTTTGGCTAGTTTTTCTGCAGAATTATAAGCAGTTAAAGCGAAGACTTTATAAAGATTAGAAGATGAACGTATGACATCTAAGGCGTGCGCCCCAATGCTACCGGTAGAACCTAAAACGATGATTTTATTGCTACCCGAACTCATAGAACCTCTTCAATATTAACGATATAAAAAACCCAGCGCAATCACTGGTGTGGCGGCGATAAAAGCATCTATTCTATCAAGCAATCCGCCGTGTCCAGCGAGTAGTCTACCACTATCTTTAACGCCAGCACACCGCTTCGCCATGCTTTCCGTTAAATCACCTATTACGCCAGCTATGCAAGCAATTAAGCTCAGCAATACCAATGATAACACATGCCATACCGTCGCATTATCCAATAATAAAGTTCCGGTGAGTAGGCTAAAAATAAGCGTCGCTAGCAATGCCCCCCACAGCCCCTCTTTTGTTTTACCTGCGCTGATAGTTGCCGCCAGTTGATGCTTCCCAAATCGGCGGCCGACATAATAGGCGGCTGTATCGCTCACGGCAACCAGTAGCGCTGCATATAACAACCAAAGGCGACTAATTTGGTGTAGCAGATCTACGGCAACGATGCAGGCCGCGAGTACGATGATGATATGCACATATAAAAATCCTCTAAACGCAATGCTGTTGCATAGACTGTTGGTATAAAAAGTGCTGATGGTGAGTGCTATGAACCACCACAAAACGCCAACATAGAGAATAATTTTACTATCATAATAAATAGACCACCACCCTATCGCTAGGGTACTGATTACAAAGAACAATCTATACAAAGAACGCGTTATATTGCTGCTACTGATATTGACTAGGTCGCCCCACTCGTAGATAGCGATGATACACAGCAATGCAAAGATAAAGTTGAGCATAGCACTCGGCAGCCCTATCACACTGGGTATTATCAATGCCAGTAATGCTAGCCCGACTAATAATCTCTGCCGGTGTGTATTCATATTAATCGCTTACACCTCCGAATCGTCGCTGTCTTGACTCAAACCATTGCAAGGCTTTGACAAAATCTTGGCGGTGAAAATCAGGCCAGAAAGTGTCACAAAAATACAGCTCTGCATAAGCATTTTGCCATAATAAGAAGTTGCTAATCCTAAACTCTCCGCCGGTGCGGATCATTAAATCTACATCACCTACGCTATAGCGAGATAGATGTGCTGATATGCCTTTCTGTATAGCAGAACCATCGCTTAAGTCGCACCCGTCATCGTATAAATGTGACACGGCATCTGCAATATCCCATCGTCCTCCGTAGTTCAATGCAATGTTTAGTTGTAGTTTTCCGCATTGCGCGGTCTCTTGTTCGGCGTGCGCAACCGCTTCTCTAATAGTTCTATCCAATGCGCGAATATCACCTATAAAACTCAAGCGCACTTCGTTTTTTATCAGTGCATTCAATTCGGCAGCCAGTGTTTCTTTGAATAACTTCAATAAAGCGCCTACTTCTGCCGAAGGTCTAGTCCAGTTTTCACTGCTGAAGGTATACAGCGTCAGTTCTGGCACTTGATATTCGACTGCCAACTCTACGACTGTGCGCGTGCTTTTCACACCTTGTCGGTGACCGTAGACTCTGCTCTTACCGCGCAGTTCTGCCCATCGTCCATTACCGTCCATGATGATAGCGATATGCCGAGGCACGAGTGTGTTCATCGTGCTACACTTCCATCAATTCTTTTTCTTTTTGCTCCAATAGACGATCTATTTTCTCGACATAACCAGCGGTTAACTTTTCGAGGTCGTTATGCCAAGCCTGTTCTTCGTCGCGGCTGATTTCTTTCGCTTTGGTTTGTTGCTTCAAATGTTGATTGATATCGCGACGGATGTTGCGTATTGCGATTTTAGCAGTTTCACCATACTGTTTGACAATTTTGTTGAGTTCTTTGCGCCGCTCTTCGGTTAACGGTGGCATCGGCACGCGTATCACATTGCCTTTGACCATAGGATTGAGCCCCAGATTTGCATTGACTATCGCTTTCTCAATCAACGCAATACTGTCTTTTTCCCATACTTTGATGCTGAGCGTTCGCGCATCTTCGGCAATGATGCTAGATATTTGATTGATCGGTGTTTTCGCATCGTAATAGACTACTGTTATATGGTCTAACAGGCTGGGATGGGCACGACCGGTTCTAATTTTGCTAAGATCTGTTATCAACGAATCTATGCTTTTGTTCATTTTGGTTTTTGTTTCGTCTATCAAACTCATCGTGCCTTATATGCTAATTAGCGTACCGATATCTGAACCTTTAATGATATTTTCACACGCACCACGAGTTTTCATGTTAAACACGCGTATTGGAATTTTATGTTCTCTACATAAAACAATCGCAGTCGTATCCATCACTGCTAAATTTTGCGATAATGCTTCGTCATAACTCAACTTTTTATAGAGCTTAGCATCAGGGTTTAGATCTGGATTATCACTATATACACCATCAACCTTAGTCGCTTTGCACAATATATCGGCTTCTATCTCAACTGCTCTCAAACTCGCTGCGGTATCAGTGGTGAAAAAAGGGTTGCCAGTGCCAGCGGCGAATATAACGATGCGTCTCTTTTCCAAATGGCGGACTGCGCGGCGGCGTATATAGCCTTCGCATACTTCATCGATCTTAATCGCCGACATCACTCGCGTATCTATGCCTTGACTTTCTAATGCATCTTGCAATGCTAGAGCGTTGACTACCGTCACTAACATGCCCATATAATCGGCAGTGGTACGAGCCGCACCGCTAGCCGAAAAAGTCTCGCCGCGGATGATGTTGCCACCGCCAATTACCAATGCAACTTCGGCATTGGCTTGATGCAGAGCATTAATCTCGTCTGCCAAACGAGTCAATGCATCGCGGTCTATGCCGTAGCCGTCGACATTGGAGAGAATCTCTCCGCTTAGTTTTAATACGATGCGTAGATTGGGTCTGATTGCTTGAGCCTCTGCTTCCATAAAATTGTCTCGTATAGCAGCCCTGTATAGTAAATTGTTAGCTTTGCCCGGCTTGTGCCATAACCTCTTCAGCAAAGTTCTCTTGCTCGCGCGCTATGCCTTCACCGATTTCATAGCGTATAAAAGATTGCACTGATGACGAATGCTCTTTGAGTAACTGTTCAACTGACTGATCGGTATCTTTGATAAAAGATTGGCCTAACAAAGTGATCTCGTTTAGATATTTTTTGAGCCTACCTGCTACGATTTTATCAATGATATGCTCGGGTTTACCGCTGTGTTTTGTTTGTTCAGTTAGAATTTCTTTCTCTTTAGCCAATAGCGTAGCACCCACTTGTTGTGCACTTATACAGAGCGGTTTGCAGGCGGCGATGTGCATGGCGATATCTTTAGCCAGTGTGGCATCGGCATTTTGCATATCGACGAGTACTCCGATGCGGTTACCGTGACTATAGCTTGCTAACACATCTCCACTGCGGTGCAGTTTATTAAATCGTCTGATTTGTATATTCTCTCCAAGCTTTGCGATCAATGCTGATTGCATATCTTTTATTGTCGTACTACCATCAGTGAAGTCCATCAAATCTTCTATCGTATTCACTGTGTCATCTAAAGTGGCATCAGCTACTTTGTTGCATAACGCAACGAACTGCTCGTCTTTTGCGACAAAATCAGTCTCGCAGTTGATCTCCAATAATGTTGCTATCTTGTGGTCAGAGGAAATGCGAATAATGATCAATCCTTCAGCCGCTATTCGAGATGATTTCTTAGCCGCTTTAGCTTGCCCAGACTTACGCAATATCTCAATTGCAGTATTATTTTCACCTTCGGCTGCTACTAGGGCTTTTTTACATTCCATAATGCCAGCACCAGTCGCTTCGCGCAATTGCTTAATCATTGCCGGAGTTATGTTCATGGTCGATTTTACTCTATCAAGTTAGTCTGAAATGGATGTTTCATCGCTTGCAACAACATCCGCTTCTGATGGCGATGTCGTTATTTCTTCTTCTCTCGCCGCTTCTTGTGCTTTTTCAATACCTTCAATGACTGCGTCGGCTGCCAAACGAGTATAAAGAGCTATTGAACTAATCGCATCGTCATTGGCTGGAACAGGATAACTGATACCATGCATAGAGTTATTGCTATCAACGATAGCCGCGATAGGAATCTCTAATTTCATCGCCTCTTTTACAGCAATCTCCTCATAGGCAACATCAATAACAAATAATGCATCAGGCGGTGAGGTTAAATCGCATATTCCTTCAAAGCTGCAACTTAATTTATTAAATTTGCGTTCAATTTGCCTATTTTCCTTTTTACTCAATCCACCCAGTGCGTTGTTTTCTATTTGCACTTTAAGCTTGTTGTATTCTTTGATAGAGTTTTGCACAGTTTTGTAATTAGTTAAAAACCCACCTAGCCAGTGTAAATGCACATAAGGCATACCACAACGGCGCGCTTCATTTTCTATCGACTCCGACGCCGCTCTTTTAGTGCCTACAAAAAGTATCTTGCCACCCTTGGACGCCATATCCGAAATAAATGCCAGAGCATTTTTGAACATGGGTAGGGTTTTATCTAGATTGATTATATGGATGCCGTTGTGTTTGCCGTACAGATAGGGTACAAATTTCGGATTCCAAAAACACGGACGGTGCCCTAAATGCGCTCCCGCATCAAAGAGCTGTTTGACAGTTACATCTGGCATATAAAGACCTGTTTAACAATAATGTGCATATAGTTATCTCCTAACAAATATATAAAGTGGCGTAGTATAGCACACTATGGCTGATAGCGGTTTTTTAGACAGCCAATACCGGCGATTTCAACTTCAACATTACAATCTTCGGGCATCGCCGCTAAACCGACTGATGTGCCACAACAAATAACATCACCGCGATAAAGTGTCATATCACGCGAAAGTTTGACAACTATATCAGGCGGGCTGAGGATCATATCATTAGCCGGATAGTGCTGCACTATTTCACCATTTATCCGAGTTATAATCTCAAGTTTGTGCCAATCCAGATGGGTTGCGATACCAGGACCGAAGATACCGAAACCGTCAAAACCTTTGGCACGACTCCATTGGTCAAAACCCTGATACTCTTTTAATAACCCAAATGCGGTCACATCGTTAATACAGGTGTAGCCGAAGATCGCATCGTTACCGTCAGCGGTGGTGTCAAGGTTACAAACTGTTTTACCAATAACGATGCCAAGCTCGCCTTCATAAAAAACCTCACCTTGGTAAAATTTGGGACGGCGAATAATTGCATTTTGCCCGGCAAAACTATTCGGCGGTTTGAATAGATAAAGTGGCGTACTCGGATGCGCCAAATCGTTTTGCTCAGCAAGTGCTGCGTAGTTATTCCATAACGCAATCATTTTGCTTGGCGTACAAGGAGTCAATAATGCGACTTCAGATAACTTTACAGTTTCATCGCTGGGCAATGGATTGTCGAAAGGATGATCATCTTCGCTATGGCAAAGCCTAACCTCATTATTTTCCAATACACCAATGCGTATTTGCCCTTGATAGTCAAATCTTAGCCATAAACTCATTTTGTTTTTCTAAATCCCTCTCTTTATCTTGCTTGTCGTCAGTCCTAAATAATTCTAGTTGCTGATATAACCATTCAATCAGGTGGTTTTTATCTATTTTGCGTGCCTCTTCGCCAAGCCTACGCCGCCATCGTTTAGTATGCCTATACCCTTTGAATAAATTATGTATACTCTGCAGTAGCTTCATATTCAAGCCATTATGGCTTATCTGCTGCTCTATATAAAGTAGCATCAATTCAGCAATTTCTACAGGAGTGCGAGCTCTGCCCGCATTGGCATTATTATAAAACAATGCATCAACATTATGCAAAATAAATGGATTCTTTTGTACAACCCGACCGAGCATCACACCGTCCAATGCAGTGGCATGCTGATAGGCGCTATTGATATCTTGTAAGCCACCGTTGAGAATGATTTGCAAATCGGGACGCTGCTCTTTCAGTTGATATACATATTCGTAATCAAGCGGTGGTATCTCTCTATTTTGCTTTGGCGAAAGTCTTCCCAATAGTGCGCGCCGTGCATGGATGATAAATACTCGGCAACCGGCAGCGGCTACACAATCTATAAAACTACGAAACTGCTCATAGCTACTATACTCATCGACACCTATACGGCACTTAACGCTAATGGGCAAAGCACTCGCCGCGGATATGGCGCGCACGCATTCAGCAACGCGTCGTGGTGTTTTCATCAAACACGCGCCGAAATGTCCGTTGCCGACACGACGGCTGGGGCATCCGACATTGAGATTAATTTCATCATAACCCCACTGCTCGGCGTATTCTGCACACTGTGCCATATCGACGGCACAACTGCCGCCGACTTGCAATGCCAGAGGATGCTCAGCTACGGAAAAACCCAGCAGCGATGCGCGATCACCATTCAAAATTGCCCGGCTACTCAACATCTCGGTATATAGCATTGCGTGTTGACTAATCAATCGCAGCAAATAACGAAAATGCCTATCGGTGTAACCCATCATTGGAGCCACGCAGAACAGTCTATACTCAGTGATATTCATCTTTTATAAAATTTTCAAAACTTTTCCGGTGCATTTGACTGGTAGCAAAATTAGGCATAATAAACCTCGTTTAGCTTAAATGCTATTTCTGTTTTAGAAAGTGATCTTGCTCCTACGGTTTGTCCGACTAAATCAGACCAATCGGTATTACTCAGCGTCTTCATAATACCTTTTGTCATTTCTTTAATAAAATAGTGTGTTGTTTGCGATAAGGATTTAATGTTTGTTGTCGTGACTCGCCCTGCGTAGAAACCCACTCGCCTCATAGCAAAGTCCGCATGTGTTGGTGTTGTATATTTAATAAGATGGTCAACAGATGGTGGCACAGGCACTCTCCTCTCTTTGGGCTTCCTGGTCCATACTTGCCAAGCACACGGTACATCATGAGGCTTCCCATTGAGGTAAAAGGCATACTCTTTAACATCTTCATCAGCGCCAAGATGAAAATATCGATGCAGTCGTTTTTGGACGCTCATTTTTCTAAATGTTCTTGGAACAATAAAGGCGATCTCATCTGAATAGTCAGCAGCACGATTGAAAAACTTAACTGCCAGGCTACCATTGCGACCAAATGGTGGATTACCAACAACAACAATGGATTGATGGCTTCCCCTAAAGATCTTTTCGCATTTAAGAAAATCACCTTCGATTATTCCTTTCGATTTAGGATCTTTATCAATGGCGCGAACCTTTTTACTCTTATCTAATAAAGGAGTTAAGAAAGCCCCATCACCAGCACTCGGCTCAATAAACAAGGTTTCATCATCCCACCGCTTGATGATGCTAGCAACATATTTACGAGCTACTTCAGGTGCAGTATAGAATTGGTCTAATCCTTCCATTGCTTGTTACTCACTAACTTAGGTATATTTAGATTCAAATTGCCCTCTTAAAACTATTTATTTGTATGGCTCTCATTGATTTTCAATATATTATTGTATATGCTAAATGGAAATATCTAAGTGCTGCATAGTCTCTTTATTTTCATTATGTCGTACAATGTATATTATGAAAGCAGCACTGCATATCTCCAACTTAGACAAAGTATATCCTAATGGGCAAGTTGCTCTTCAAGATGTCAGCTTGACAGTCAAACACGGTGATTTTTTCGCCCTGCTCGGTCCGAATGGTGCCGGCAAATCGACGACCATTGGCGTTATCACTTCGTTGATTAAAAAGACTGCCGGTAAAGTACATATTTACGGTTTAGATATCGATACCCATTTCACTAAAGCTAAAAAATATATCGGCTTAGTACCCCAAGAGTTCAGCTTCAATCAATTTGAGCCGGTGATAGAAATTTTAATCAATCAAGCCGGCTACTACGGTGTGCCACCGCGCAAAGCGCAGCGCTATGCAAGAGAATACCTTCAAAAGCTTGGTTTATGGGAAAAACGTGATCAAGAAGCGCGTAATCTCTCTGGCGGCATGAAGCGTCGCTTGATGATTGCCAGAGCCATGCTGCATCACCCGCAGCTGCTCATTTTAGACGAACCTACCGCGGGTGTAGACATAGAAATACGCCGCATGATTTGGAGTTTTCTGAGCGAATTAAATCAGCGAGGTACGACGATTATACTCACCACCCACTACCTTGAAGAAGCGGAGAAATTATGCCGCAATATCGCAATCATAGACGAAGGAAAAATTATCACCGACACGACGATGCGCGATTTGCTCAACAGTTCCGACTCCGAATCGTTTACACTTTATCTAGCTGAACCTATCACCCTCGATAATATGCCAACTATAGACTCGGTGACCCTCAAACAAATAGATGCCTATACACTAGAAGTGATTACCAGTTCGAAGACTGATTTAGGGCAAGTATTCACTGAATTATCACGACATAATATTCGTCTGCTGAGTTTGCGCAACACCTCCAATCGTTTGGAGGAGTTATTTCTAAAACTGGTCGCAGACCACGACAGCTCGGCACTAGTTGGGCTTCAAAATAGAGATCTAGTCAATGGATCCCAAACGCTTTGAATACCCGCACTATATAGCGATAGTTCTCTATACGCTGTTGCGCCGAGAGATACTGCGATTTATGCGTATTTGGATACAAACTCTGCTACCACCGGCAGTGACGACGATGTTATATTGCGTCATATTCGGTGAACTGGTCGGCAGGCAGCTTGAGGTGCGCGGCTACAGCTATGGCTATAGTTATATGGAATACATTATCCCAGGATTAATACTGATGTCAGTGATTACCAACTCTTATAGCAATGTAGTTACCTCTTTTTATAGTACGCGTTTTCATAAAAACATTGAAGAGATGCTCATCTCACCAATGCCGGCTTATATATTAATGTTAGGCTTCGTTGCCGGCGGCGTGGCTCGCGGACTAGTTGTCGGTCTAGTGGTTTGGGCGGTGTCCTCAGTATTTGCCAATTTAGCCTTCCCTAATCTTGGCTTAGCTATAGTAGTCTTGCTTTTAACCTCGGCGGTGTTTTCAGTCGCCGGCATGATCAACGGCATTTATGCGAAAAGTTTTGATGGTATCTCAATTATTCCTACTTTTATCTTGATGCCTTTGACCTACCTAGGTGGTATTTTTTACTCAGTGGAAATGTTACCTGAGTTTTGGCGTAGCATCACTTTGTTTAATCCGATTTTTTATATGATAGATGTATTCCGATACGGTAGCTTGGGAGTCGGTGATGTACAAGTCCGCCACTCGCTAATGGTATTGAGCGTGTGCCTAATCGTTTTAACGGCAATTTGTTTGCAACTGCTGGTGCGCGGTGTTCGCATACGCAACTAATCGCAACAGATGATAGATTCAGATCCTACAGAAACCCAAGAATGGCTAGATGCGCTTGCTGACCTTACTGAGATAGCGGGTAAACAACGCGCCACCTACCTGCTAGAGTGCATTGAAGCATATGCCCGAGCACAAGGTATCTCGCCGCAGACCTCTATCGCCAACACACCATACATCAATACCATTGCCGCTGACGAACAAGCAAAAAGTCCGGGTGATGCCGATATAGAATGGCGTATCCGCTCGCTGATACGCTGGAATGCGGCAGTCATGGTGATACGCGCCAATATGAAATACCAAGGCATCGGTGGACACATAGCGACTTTTGCATCAGCAGCAACGCTCTACGATGTCGGCTTCAACCATTTCTTCAAAGGACCTAATCATCACGACGGAAGCGATCTATTGTTCATACAAGGACACAGCGCACCAGGCATTTATGCACGTGCCTTCCTCGAAGGTCGTCTTTCCGAGAAGCAGCTCAATGGCTTTCGCTTTGAGCTCAGTGCGCAGGGCTTACCATCGTATCCACACCCACGATTGATGCCTGATTTTTGGCAATTTCCAACGGTTTCTATGGGCCTGTCTTCAATTATGGGAATATATCAAGCACGTTTTATGCACTATTTAGAAAATCGTAAACTGGCAAAATGCAAAGGTCGTAGAGTGTGGGTGTTTTTAGGTGACGGCGAGATGGATGAACCTGAATCGATAGGCGCTATTTCTCTTGCCGGTCGCGAGCGGTTAGATAATTTAACTTTCGTTATAAACTGCAACCTGCAGCGATTGGATGGACCGGTGCGCGGCAACGGAAAAATTATCCAAGAGTTAGAAGCTATCTTCAGAGGATCAGGTTGGAATGTAATCAAAGTAATCTGGGGATCTTACTGGGATCCATTATTGAGCAAAGACCATGAGGGTCTGTTGGTCAAGAGGATGGGAGAGGTAATAGACGGCTATTATCAAAACTACAAAGCCAGAGAAGGTTCGTATATACGCGAGCACTTCTTTGGTAAATATCCGCAGCTACTAGAAATGGTCTCCGACTTGTCTGACTTGGATTTGTGGAGATTGAATCGCGGCGGACACGACCCAAATAAAGTTTATGCAGCCTACCACGCAGCGATCAATCACGAAGGCCAACCGACCGTTATTTTAGCTAAAACAGTCAAAGGCTACGGCATGGGAGAGTCGGGTGAAGGACAAAATCGTTCGCACCAGCAAAAGAAAATGGCTCTAACCTCTCTGAAAGAAATGCGCGATCGCTTTAAGCTTCCGTTAACCGACAAGCAGGTAGAAAACCTAGAATATATCCGCCTACCTAAAGACAGCGAAGAGTACCATTATCTATACGAACACCGCACAAAATTAGGTGGATTTATGCCTCAACGAAGCCACTTGCGCAAAGCATCACCACTACCCTACCCAAGCCTGCAGAGCTTATCGGCACTGTTAAAACCAACTGCTAAGCCATTCTCTACGACGATGGCTTTTGTACGAATTCTAACCCTACTATGCCGAGATAAACAATTCGGTCGCTATGTAGTCCCTATCGTGCCAGATGAAGCACGCACTTTTGGTATGGAGGGTATGTTTCGCACACTAGGCATTTATTCATCAGTCGGACAACTCTACGAGCCACAAGATATAGATGAAATTATGTATTACAAGGAGGATAAATCCGGACAGATACTAGAAGAGTCAATCTGCGAAGCCGGTGCTTTTTCGTCGTGGATTGCAGCCGCTACTTCGTACAGTGAACATAGCTTAAATATGGTGCCTTTTTATATCTTTTATTCTATTTTTGGCTTTCAACGCATCGGTGATCTGGCTTGGGCAGCTGGTGATATGGAAGCTCGCGGATTTTTAATCGGTGCAACTTCAGGGCGCACCACACTGGCCGGTGAAGGCCTGCAACATCAAGACGGGCAAAGCCATCTGCAAGCCGCAGTGATACCTGATTGTATCAGCTACGATCCCTGCTATGCTTACGAACTTGCGGTCATCATTCACCACGGATTAAAACGAATGGTCGGCAAACAAGAGAATGTGTTCTTTTATATTACTGTTATGAACGAGAACTATCAGCACCCGGCAATGCCTGCTGGTATTGAGCAACAGATTATCCGCGGTATTTATTGCCTAGATACAAGAAAACAACGACAAGTTCGCTTATTGGGTAGTGGTGCTATTTTACGTGAGTGCATCGCCGCTCAAAAGCTACTGCAAGACGACTGGAATGTTACCGCCGAAGTATATAGTGTGACCAGTTTCACCGAACTATCGCGTGACGGTCACCAGGCGCTACGCTGGAACCGATTGCATCCCGAAGCCGATAAGCCCGAAACCGATAGACCCGAAGCCGATAGACGTGTCCCTTATGTTACGCAATGCCTGCCCGATGCAGATATTCCAGTCATCGCTGCCAGCGACTACATGCACAGCTATGCCGAACAGATCCGTGCTTATATTCCGGCGCCCTACTACACACTCGGCACCGACGGCTACGGCCGCTCGGATACCCGAGAACAACTGCGCAGTTTCTTTGAAGTAGATCGTTACCACATAACAATCAGTGCACTACAAGCACTCGTTCACAACCAACGACTAACACCACAAACCTTGACTACTGCATTGCAAAAATACCAGATTGACCCTGAAGCAGCAAGCTCAGCAGTGTATAAGCATTAGAAAATTTGTTAGAGCACTCCATCTCTTTTGTGCATGCCTGCTTTCGTCAACATCGTTAATACTCTGCACTATGAAATCAACATTCAACAAAAGAAGCAAAGAGAAAACCCCAAAAATAAACCTGCAATAAACCTGCAATAAACCTGCAATAAACCTGCAAGACAAAAAGAACTTCACAGCTTGAAAACTAAAACAACTGTTTTCAGCTGATGCTAGACTAGATACTGGAATGAAATTAAGCGCATTACTAGCGCAACCATAACCTCAACGATTCAATCGCAGCCTAAATAGACCTTCTATGTCACCGCCATCGCTGGTGAAGTAGAGGGTGCCGTCTGATGTGAAAACAACCCCCATAGGCCTTGCCAAACGATTACCCTTGGCATCCTGTAAGCCGCCGAGTAGTGTTACAACATCGGCTACTTTATCTTTAACAAAGTAGACCAGCGCAATACTTGGTGCGCGGCGAGTCGCTCTACTACCGAAATAGCTACCGTGCGGCTGAGTTCCCCAAGATCCGTGTATTGCAACGACCGCACTACCGGCTAGGTGTGGTGCAAATGCGCCAACTGGTACAAAGGCAACACCCATAGGCGAACTGCGTGCTGGAAAAGTCGCAACGGGTATTTGTGCGTCGCGACGCGGTGGTTGACTATCTATGCAATCATCCAAAACCAAACGGTTATTTTCGTCTAACCAAAACCATGGCATACCGTGAAAAGAACCTGCATCAATACGGCTGAAATATTCGGCTGGCAACTCGTAGCCGTGATGGTCAGGACCGTTATTGCTCGCATAAAGCACCTTGCTATTCGGGTGCCAATTAAAGCCAACTGGGTTGCGCAAACCGGAAGCATAAGGCTGCCAGCGAGGTTTCTGTCCTGGTGGTTCGGATAGCACTAAAATGCCACCGCGTTGCCTGTCAAAGCTGTATCCTGCCCCTATATACTGGTCGCTACAATTACCGGTGATGCCTAAACTTAAATAGATTCTATTATCTGGCCCTACTGCCACTGTACGACTGGCGTGCCCACCGCCGCCTGGCAACTCAGCTAACAATTCAAAGTCACGCCTATCCAATACTGCATCGCTACTGCCGTTGTAGGGTGCGTGGTAAACGCCGTCAGTCATGCCAACTAATAACGCACCGTTGCGTACTGCAACACTATGCGGAAAACCACCTAAGTCAACCAACTCTTCAACTTCTTGATAGGGTGGCTTAATACGATAGAGATTACCGACTGATGAACCAACCAACAACACATCGTCATCAGTCACGGTTAGCATGCGTGGTTTTCTCATCTCAACCAGTAATTCAAGCTCATAGTTCGACGGCACCACCAAACGCCAAGTTTCACCGTCTACTTCAAAAAGTTGTTCATCGTAATACAGTATAGAATCGCGCGCGATGGTAGCAGTGCACAATAGTGCGCTACTGATAATCAGCAGCGCAAATGAATATTGGATTTTTAAGTAGTTGCCCATAGATAATAATTGAAATGTTTATAAGACATTGTACATAATCTGGTATAATTAATACAACCAATTAACGGAGGTCTGTCATGGAACAAGTTATTTCTCGATCTAGAGCGGGTATCGCGAATAGCCGAATTATTTGCAATACCTACCTACTACTTACGCTTACCCTGCTAACCAGCACGATGACTGCGGCGATTGCGATGAACATAGGTGCTAAACCAGTAAACTGGTTATTGATGTTGGCAATATTTATCGGTATGCCTTTCATCATCAATCGCTTTCGCAATAGCCTGTGGGGACTAGTGCTTACCTTTGTATTCACTGGGTTTATGGGCTATGTGCTAGGTCCCATATTGAACCTATATTTAAGCCTAAGTAACGGTCCGCAAATCGTGATGCAAACATTCGCCACTACTGCGGCGATTTTTATCGGGCTTTCGGCATACACTTTTGCAACTAAGAAAGATTTCAGCTATATGCGCGGATTTTTATTTACTGGATTAATAATTTTACTCCTTGCCATCATAGCCAATATATTTTTAGCGATACCATTGCTATCATTGACGATATCGTCGGTTGCGGTCGTTATTATGTCAGGCTTAATCCTCTACGACACCAGTCGTATGATAAATGGTGGTGAAGACAATTACATTATGATGACTGTATCGCTCTATGCAAATATCTATGTATTATTCGTCCATCTACTGAATATATTTTCAGCGCTACACAGCAGCGAATAAATCTCCCACCAATATAATATTTCGTGTTATTAGTAATACGAGTGATATAAGTAATACATCAAGTATATCTAAAAATCATTCTGCCTATAGCGTGCCATCGGCACGCTATAGCACATTTGGCAGACCTTCTATAGAGTAATCTGCAAGCGGCATGCCTGTATAATGCCTTGCTATAAGGAATTGCGCTATACTAAATTACGTAGTTAAGGCAAAGAATTTACAGTTCCGCGAAAATATCTTTCGCTTAAATCTCTAAAACGATACGAGGCGATACAAAGTACTATTTTTCTCTGGCAGCGTTCATGCTTGCAATAAATTTCTCGTGACGATCGAGTTCCTCTGCGGTCGCTTCAATCACCTTTAAGTCTTCAGCAGATAAATTCTCAACCGCATCGGCAACCGTTGTGTTAAGGGTGTCGATATTTGATGGTTCGTCGAACGATATATTGGTCTGCCCGCTGGTCATCGCTAAGTAAACTTTAGCCAGTAAATTGGCATCTTTCAACGCACCGTGGAGCTGGCGATCGCTGCGGTCAATCCCGTAACGGTCACAAAGTGCATTTAAGCTGGCAGGTTGGCCTCTATGCTTTTTTCTAGCCATGCGCAGTGTATCAATGACACGACAGCCGACTTCCTTCTTAAAAATCAGTCGCTGCATGCGCTTTAGTTCGGCATCTAAAAATCCCAAATCAAACTCCGCATTGTGTATCACCACCTCATCACTGCCGACAAACGATAGCAAGTCGTCGCAGATGTCAGCGAATAATGGGCTACCTTTAAGCATCTTCCAAGTATAACCATGCGTTGCCTGTGCCCCCTTGTCTACCTCGCGCTCAGGATTGATCTTGGCATGAAAAGTCTGCCCGCTGATAGTGCGATTAATGATTTCAACACAACCGATTTCTAGAATGCGGTGCCCGTCTTTGACTTCTAATCCAGTAGTCTCAGTATCTAATGCTATTTGTCTCATTATTGATTTGGGGTTGGTATCATATAGACATTTTAGCGCGGAATACTGTCTTTAGCGATTTGGTCAACATATTCGTTCTTAGGGTGCCCACTATGTCCTTTTACCCATTCCCATTTAACACGGAAGCGTGAGTTTAGTTGATCCAGTTGCATCCATAAATCAACATTTTTGATTATTTTCTTTTGTGAGTTGTGCCAGTTATTTTTCTTCCAACCGGCAAGCCACAATTCTATACCATCTTTGAGATAGCGCGAATCGGTAATTATATAAATAGTATGTTGTTGCCCTTTGAGTTTGTCTTGTTTAATCGCTGTCAGTCCCTGTATCGCTGCAGTTAGTTCCATGCGGTTATTAGTGGTATCTTTGGCACCACCGCACAACATCTTCTGGTGTTTCCCATAGATCAGCAGTGCAGCCCAACCGCCAGGACCAGGATTGCCGCTGCACGCACCATCAGTATAAATATGGATAGATTTCATGTGTTTGTTAGATTGTTGGCTGTGCTATTTTAGGTTTTACTACGCTATCGTTCCATATAGGACCTACTGGTATTATCCGAGAGACTTGCTTGGTTGCGAGTATCGCATAGAAAGAACTACCCCATTTTAGCGAACGCCCGCAAAAGCGGGAGATTTTCCCTAGATAACCATGATGATTTTTATATCGAATCAGCGGCGGAGCAAAATAACGCATTTCTTTTACCTTGAAGCCCAGTACTGACAGCCAATCTTTTACGCGAAAAGGACTATAGAAATGACCACACCACGGCGGATTGGCTCGCCCATGAAATTGAAACAACTTGAATAAACCTTGATAACTTATTGGATTAAAAGCAATTACCACTAGAGTACCTTCAGCAATCAGTACCCTATCTATCTCACGCAAGAACTCGTGTGGCTGTGATATAAACTCAAAAATATGATGCGCAACGAGCAAGTCTATGCTTTCGGTCGCTAAGGGTAAAGCTGAGAAATCAGCAACTAAATCGCTAGTCGGATAGCGCGTCGCATTGACGATATTTTGTGAGCGGACGCGGCTAGCTGCCAGCAAGCCGGTATCCACTTCAAACGCAGCGATATGCGCAGCATAATAACCCACCGCTTTTTCCAGCCACGGATGTAATGCTGGTTCAGTCTCTGCCCATAACTTGCGATTGACATCGCTTTGATACCACTCGTCCAATAGTAGCGAGTTTTGAGATGCACTACGCGCAATGCGCTTTTGCTTAAAGTTAAACATCGTTATGCTGCTGGAATAGTAGGCACTGCGGCTAATAATTCTTTGGTATACGGATGGCTAGGGTTGGACAGCACTTTCATTGTGTCACCGTATTCTACGATTTTGCCTTTATAGATCACTAAAACTTCGTGTGCCAAGTAAGCGACTATAGATATATCATGGGTAATAAATAAATAGCCTAGGCTGAGTTGCACCTGCAAGTTTTGGAGTAAATTGAGGATTTGCGCTTGTACCAGCACATCAAGTGCGCTAGTCGGTTCATCCCAAATAATAAATTGAGGATTTGTCGCCAGTGATCGTGCAATGCAGATCCGCTGTCGTTGCCCACCCGACAACTGATGCGGATAACGGCGGACATAATCTGCCGGCAAAGCGACCTGTTGCAACAGTGCTTTTAATTCATCGTCCAAATTATTGCACCCTCTACATTCTAAGGCTTCACCCAATATCTGTGCCACAGACATCTTGGGATTCAGAGAATAAAAAGGATCTTGAAATACAATTTGTGTCTGTGCTCTAATATCAGCTACGGTCTCGGCATCGCCATTGTTCGAAACAATGCGTATGCTACCACTCGTCGGACGGTTAAGTGCTAACAGAGCTCTAGCTATCGTTGTTTTACCGCTACCTGATTCACCAACCAATGCCAAAGTTTTTCCGCGCTTGAGCGTAAAAGAGACGCGGTCCACCGCTTTGACGGTATGTTTTCTTTGTTTTAATAATCCGCTACGCTGCTCGAAATTCACCGTTAAATCACTAATTTCTATTTTGCCATCAGTTAACTGGGTAGCAGTTATCCGTGTTTGTGGTTGCCCTTCGCAGGCTAATAAATAACCGCGCTTAGATTGGTCGGGAAGCATACTATAGAGGCTACGGGTATAATCACTACTCGCTTTCTTGAAAAATGCATCGGCATCGGCTTCTTCCAAGATACTCCCACGACGCATCACCGCAATACGCTCAGCAATTTTGCTGACTATCGCTAGGTCGTGGGAAATGAATAGCATTGCCATGTTGCGTTGCTTGCGTAGATTATTGAGCAGTTCAAGTACTTGTGCTTGTGTCGTGACATCCAACGCGGTCGTCGGTTCATCGGCAATCAATAAAGTAGGATTTGCTGCCAGCGCCATGGCAATCATTGCGCGTTGTTTCATGCCGCCAGACAGCTGATGTGGATACGATTCAAACACTCGTTCGGGATCGGGTAATCCTACATCTTTCAATAAGTCCAGTGCGCAACTACGCGCCATCGCGCCGCGTAGTTTACGATGCAGAGCCAGCGGTTCTAAAATCTGCTTACTTATTTTCATCACTGGATTAAATGAGGTGATAGGTTCTTGAAACACCATAGCGATCTTGGCAGTACGGTAAAAGCGCATCTGGTAGGCTGGCAGCTTTAGTAAATTAACATCACCAAGATGTATAGCGCCTGATACGATGCGTAAGTTCGGTGGCAACAGGCGCAATAATGCGAGTGCGGTCAGCGATTTACCCGACCCCGACTCACCGAGCAACGCAAAACTTTCCCCGGCAGCGATGTTAAAGCTGATGTTGTCAACCAATACGCCGCCCGCACTAGGATCGATCGTTTCAATCGTCAAATTGCGAACGCTTAACAACGGCTTCATTTTGCTGACTCCGCAGAACGCGGATCAAATGCATCTCTAACACCGTCGGCGAATAGATTAGCACACAGCACCAAGCCGAATAGAAATATCATCGCCGCAAGTAATGGCCACCAGACAATGGGTTCTCGTGCCATCTCCAAACGCGCACTGTTGATCATATTACCCCAACTGTGCATCGTCGGGTCAACACCTATATTGATATAAGATAGTACTGTCTCGGCTAGCACCAAACCGCTGAAATCCAGTGCGATAGTAATGAAAACAATATGCATCACATTCGGCAGAATATGACGCAGCAGTACCTGCCAGTGCGGAATACCTAACACCTGCGCTGCTTCTATATAATTCATTTCTTTAATCTTCAATGTCTCGGCACGCAACAGGCGGCATAAGCCAGTCCAACTAGTGATACCAAGTATGCCACATAAAAACAGCAATCTCAAATCAGATCGCTCGCTTAGATTGGTGAATTGTTCGGCGTTTTGATCCATATATACATTCAACATTAAAATCGCAGCCGCAACCAACAGCACACCAGGAATAGAATTCAGAGTGGTATATAGATATTGAATAACATCGTCTATCTTACCCAAGAAATAGCCAGCGCATACACCCAATACAAGTGCAAAAGGTAACATAATCAGGGTAGTCAATGTGCCAATTAAAAATCCAGTACGGATGCTCTTAATCGCTTGATAGAGCACATCTGAACCGATTTTATCGGTGCCAAATACATAATAGTATTGACTCAAAAAACCAACTACTGATATGACGATAATCAACGACATCATTGTCAACATCACTGCCCGCCACGGCAGTTCATGATGGTCGTGTATCAGCATAGACATTACTCGTAGCCATCGCTTATCGGCGCGCTTTGCATAGAACCAGCAGAGTAATGCATAGATTATCACTGCCCACACTGCACCGAAAATTATGCCGTGCAAAATATGCTTAAATATATCCCAATTTTTTTGTTGATCAGGATTCTCTAGGTGAGCACCGCCGTGCTGCAAACGCGGGTAATGCTGTTTAGTCATACCGTCTGCAGTATAAAATTCTTTTACATAAGCGCGGGTTGCAAATGGAGCCGAATAACTCTTCTCGCTACGAGTGCGCAGCGACCATAGCAATTTATCCAGAGCACTCAATACTTCGTTTGAATACACTACTTCGCTATCTGCAGCGCTTTGTTCTAGTGGTTCTTGAAAATGTAGTGAGTCTAAAAATGCTACTAGGAAATAAAACACTAAAATCACCGCACAGACCATCGCTGCTTTGCTGCATAAAAGTTTCCTCCATATCGCACGCAGATGTGCGCGCGTGCGAGCGTAATAGAAATAAGCGATGAACAGCCCTATCAGAACGAAAAAGAATGCATCACTCCATAAAATAACCGGCTTAATCATTCTAAACGCACTCTAGGATCTACCAGGGTATAAGAAATATCAGTCAGCAGTAAACCGATGATATATAAAAACGAACCTAAGAAAACCATCGTTCGTACAATGGCAAAATCTTGGTTGGCAATCGCATCTATCGTATAGCTACCAAGACCGGGAATACCAAAGAAGGACTCTATAATCAAGCTACCCAGAAACAACAATGGCAAAATAACGACGACGCCGGTCAGTATCGGGATCATTGCATTAGGCAATATATGATGGAATAAAATATAAAAGTCGCCGAACCCTTTAGCTTGGGCGGTGGTGACATAATCTTTGCTGACTTCCTCGAGGAAAATAGTTCTATACCAACGACTGCCGGCACCAATGCCACTGACAACACCTACAATGACTGGTAACACAACGAATTTAATCGCACTCAGACTGTCATCGTAGCCCGATATTGGCACCAATTTGAGTAGCTTGGCAATCAGATATTGACCACCAATGATATAAAACAGTGCCGAGATAGACATCAGGACCACACACAGCAACACCGAACTGAAATCTACATAAGTCGCTCTGAAGAAAACCATCAGTAATGCAAAGCTAATATTGACTAACAAACCTATCAGCAAGGTTGGCACGGCAATTGCCAAGCTCGGCCACATGCGCTGTTGGATATCGTGCGTAATGTTGCGACCATTGTCGGAGAGACCGAAATCAAACGCAAACAGGCGTACCGATTTGACATAGAAGATGGTATCACTTAGGACACCCCAACCTTGTTGCTCGCGGTTGTATAGCAAAGGTTTGTCGTAGCCGCGCTCGCTCTTCCAAAAATCTATCTGCTCCTGTGTGACATGACGATCACCTAGGTGCATGCGAGCAATATCTTCAGGGGTGTTAACGACAAAGAATAACGCGAAGGTCAATAGATTGACCCCTATCAGAATAGGTATCGCATAAATCACCCGGCGTAGTAAATAGTAAATCATAATGCTGGTGCTTGTTGTCGTTTTTTATGCACATATATGGCTGGAATAATAAAGACGAATAGTAACAATATAAAAATGACAATCGGGCCTAACAACGGTTGGTTCCATTGTTGTTGCTTTTGCACGCGCAGTTCACTATCTATACTATAGTATTTTAAGTTATTATGCGCCAATTGATTTGGTTTCACATTGCCTAGCCATTGGTGATACAGTGCAAAAGATTTAGGATGAAAACCCCAAATCCACGGTGCATCATAGCGTAGTAACGCAATCATCTCATCTAATAATGCTTGCCGCTCATCACCATTGGGCATGCTCCGCATACGATCAAACATTTCGTCAAATTGCGGATTTTGATAATTGGCAGAATTGGTACCTTGATTGCCAACCTTAGCATTCGGACCATAAAATAGGAATAAGAAATTCTCTGGGTCAGGATAATCAGCATTCCATCCCCAGCGGAACAACTGAGCAGTGCCTTTGCGCATTTTATCTTGGAAACGATTATAGTCGGTATTGCGTATGACCAGCTGTACACCTAAGTTATCAAATTGCTTGCGCAACCAGTTCAACCAGGCCTTGGCGTCTGGTCCCACACCTACCGAATCAAAATGTATAATCAACGGCTTTTGGGTTTGCTGATCGATACCGTCCTCATAGCCGGCATCGGCTAGCAGCTGTTTGGCTTCGGCAAGGGATTTGCGTTGCGCTTGTCCGTTCACCCAATCGTAAACATAAGGATTGACTCCAGCCGCTCCTTCGCGACTGCCAAATATACCAAGCGGTAACGGACTTTGTGCTGGCAAGCCACGCTCGTTTAGGAATATTGAGATATACTCTTCAATATCTATTGCAATAGATATTGCGCGGCGTAGTTTTCTAGCGCGCTCACCATTGCCACCGATAGTCGGATCGAGCATATTGAACCCTATATAGATAGTCGACAATTGATAAGAAACCGATAGTTCGATACCTTTAGCAGACATATAGTCAGTTAAATCCAACTCACCCTGCTGTCCTATCTGTATCGCTTGATCAAAGCTATCAGTACTGATGCCAGAACTGTCGTAATAGCCTTGCAGAAATTTATTCCAATACGGAATGCTCTCTTTCTCCAAGCTATAAACCACTTTATCTAAAAATGGCAATCGTTTGTTGGCATCTTGCAAAAGATTGTTTGCTTGATCTCCAAAGTCACCTTCGCTAGGATAGTAATCATCTCTAAAATTAGGATTGCGCTCCAGTATCATACGCAAATTGGGATTATTCTCAGTCATCATAAAAGCACCGCTACCGACTGGGAACCAGTCTAATACGATATTACGCTCCTGTAATAACGGCTGATTATAAAACCGCTCTGCTTCCCACGGCATCGCCGAAAAAAATGGCATCGCAAGCCAATAAATAAATTGCGGATAGTCGCTGCTTACCGTTATTCTATAACGATAATTATCAATCACTTCTAAGCCAGCCATTTCCTCGTTGCGCAAATCGAGCCAGGCTTTAGCGTCCTCTGCTCGGCGCAAGTCAGCGATACGCTCACTGAATTCGGAGAAGCCAACGATATACTGGCCGAGAATACTAGCTATCGGTGAGTGAAGAACCGGATCGGCTAAGCGCTTAATCTGATATACATAATCGGATGCGGTTAGTTCGCGCGTTGCCCAATCATCAAAATCGGCTAAGCGCTTGATTTCGGCAGCTTGCTGCTCAGAGATATTATGATATAAATAACCCTCTGCATCAGTTGCGAATGCCGGGTGCGGTTGAAACAAAATAGCCGGCTTTATTTCTACTTCGTAGACGATATAACTTGCCTGTGCCTCATCGCTGATATTGCCTTGCGCATCGAGATAGTATAAATCTGGCATTGCGCTTGCGGTTAGCGGGACGAGTTGATAAGGTCTCTTCAAATAATGGTATTGCAACACTGGCTCGTATATTTGCCCAAGTATCGCATACTCATTGCTACTATATGCGCGCGCTGGATCTAGATGTTTAGGCCGCTCGGTGAAACTAGAATAAAGCGTATTGTCAATTGATGACTGATAAGGTTTATTCCATACCTCACCGCTACAAGCCGACAATAATAACAAGATAATCAGAGCACTGTGTTTGATGGTGTCGTGAAGCATTTGCATATTATATTACTATTAGCCGCAGCCGATAATGTATAACAATCTAGCAGCCACTGATAGACTGCTCACATCAAGCTGTTATCGCAAACACAGTGCAGTTAAAAAAACTGCAGAGGATAACCTCACTGAGTAGAACCTCTCGCTGACTCTACATTTAAGTAGCACAACCAGTCATACTGACCAGTTATACTACATGTTCTAGGGTGCGGATGGTATCACGGATAAAAAAAGGGGTAGATGCACTACCTCTATGGCTTGATAATTTTCATTGTTAAATGTTATTGTGACTTTTCATTTTTAAAGGGTTGCTGGTAAAATTTCTAGTTGGTTTACATTGTCGATAATTTTTTTGTGCTCCATGCTATCCATAGGAATTAAACCTCTCTCTATAAGATAGCCGTCCGCACCCGTTGCCTCAGGACTAACAAATGCTTTAGCATACTCAATAATTCCTGGTACTACACCTATATGTTGCTTTTTAATATAGAAGTATAAAGATCTAGAGATCGGATAACTACCGTCGGAAATTGTTTCAAAGACTGGGCTCACATCACCGATAATCGAACCCTGCACGACATCCATGTTCTGCTCCAAGAAACTAAACCCGAAAACTCCAAAAGCATCGGGATTAACACTGAGCTTTTGCACGATAAGATTATCGTTTTCACCTGTTTCCACATAAACACCGTCTTCACGGATGCTGTGACAACGCGCTTTGTAGGCATTCTTATCGCTGCTCTTCATCGCTACAATCCAGTCAAATTTTTTGCAACCACCTTCCATCGCAAGCTCTGCAAAAGCATCACGGGTGCCGGAGGTTGGTGGAGGACCTAAAACCATAATCTCCGCGTTAGGTAGATCAGGATTAACATCGCTCCACATTTTATGTGGGTTAGGCACGAATGACTCTGAACCATCAGGATTTGGTATATCCTTGACAAGAGCTAGATAAATGTCTTTTAGGTTGATTTTCATTGCCTCAGCTTTTTTAGAATTAGCTAATACAATACCGTCATAACCTACTTTTACTTCAATAATTTCGGTTACACCGTTTCTATGGCAGCTATCAACCTCGCTTTGCTTAATACGACGAGATGCATTGGTGATATCCGCGGTCTGTACTCCGAGTCCTGAACAAAAGAGTTTCAAACCACCGCCTGAACCAGTGGCTTCTATTTTGGGGGTTTTAAAACTTGTGGTTAAACCGAAGTGTTCAGCTACCACAGTTGCAAACGGATATACGGTAGATGAACCGACAATGGATATCTGATCTCTGGCATCGGCAGCACCGATAACAAAGAGACACAATCCAACGAAAGTTAGATAAGATCGAAGTTTTTTCATTCCACACTCCATATTTGTTAATCATGACATTGCCACATGATGTTCGGCAATATAGCTATAATGACTGATAAATATGACAAGAATATGTAAAAATGGAATTATCCTAGTTTTTGCTATCAGTAAAAGGTTTAGTCGCCGAAGATAATCAAAATGAAGATAACAGCCGATTATAAAACTATTATTTTTAGCCGTTAGCAGTAACATTTCGGTAAAATACGCTAATTATGGAATATCAAATAACCGTACCCAATGTAGATGACTTTGATGTTGTCGAGATCAGCGAGATTTTAGTCGCCGTAGGTGACACCGTGAATGCCGACGATAGCGTTGTAACCTTAGAAAGTGAAAAAGCAGCTATGGAAATTCCGTCATCTGAAACAGGTGTCGTTGAACAAATACACGCCAAGGTGGGAGATCAAGTTAAGAGCGACACCCTACTGATAACATTAAAAGCAACACAAGACAAAGACGAAGCTGCACAGGACCGCGATGAAGCGGTAGTGCCTGAGCAACCTACTGCCACGCAGCCGCCGACTGAAGCAATAACCGACCAACAAACGCGTGTTGATAAGCAAAAACCAGAACCGAAGCGCAAGCATAGTAGCACAGCACTGCGCGCAAGCCCGTCGGTTAGACGATTTGCTCGAGAATTAGGTGTTCAACTTTCGGCAGTAGCCGGAACCGGTGCTAAAGGACGCATTGTCCGAGCTGATGTAGCGCAGTACTTTCGTAGCTTAGTCTCGGCATCTGCGCCACAAACATCACTCAAACAGGTAGATTACCGGCAATTCGGTAACACTCGCGTCGAAAGCATCGGGCGTATCCCGCGCACTGCCGCCAAGCATCTACAAAATGCTTGGCAAACCATCCCTCATGTATGCCAGCATGGCGAAGCTGAGATCGGCAGACTTGAAGCGTATCGCCAACAGTTAAACAACGCCGATAATCGCACTGCCAAGCTAACCCTGTTGCCCTTCTTGATTAAAGCACTTGCGCTATCGCTAAAAGAACATCCACATTTTAACGCCTCGATAGACGATAGCGATACCCTATTGATTAGAGAGTATTACCATATTGGGTTTGCGGTGGATACTGATAACGGACTATTGGTGCCAGTCATACGAGACGCCGATAGCAAAGATATAGAAACAATAGCCGATGAAATATCAACCCTAGCTCAGCAAGCTAGAGACGGCAAATTGACTGCTAAGGCTATGTCTGGAGGATGCATCACGATTAGTAATTTAGGAGGTTTAGATAGCGGGGCATTCACGCCGATAATTAACGCACCCGAAGCTGCAATTTTAGGTATCAGCCGCAGCCGCATCACACCGTACTGGGACGGTAAACAATTTATAGCTAAGCATATATTACCATTGCACCTATCCTACGATCATCGTCTGAATAACGGAGTTTCTGCAGTAGTTTTTCTCAGCTATTATAGTAGTTTATTGTCTAATCCTAAAGCTTTATAATAAATAATGCATAGAAAGCCGCCTGCTTCTCCAAACACAAATCGCTTAGCCGTCATCGGTGGTGGTCCTGGTGGCTACAGCGCAGCATTTAGGGCTGCCGATTTGGGATTTGATGTCACATTGATCGAACATTATCCAATGCTAGGTGGCGTGTGCTTGAATGTCGGCTGCATCCCTTCTAAAACATTGCTACACGCAACTGCCGCCATCGCTACAGCACTGGAATTAAAAGAACAAGGCATTACCTTTGAATCACCCAAAATTGAAATTAAACGCTTAATGGAATTTAAGAACGATGTTATCACTCGCTTAAATAGCGGACTTACTAAACTTGCACAGCAACGGCGCATTAATGTGCTGCAAGGTACTGCGCATTTTCATTCCGAAAACCAACTAAAATTGCAAGATAGCGAACAAATCATTAATTTTGATAAAGCCATTATTGCCTGTGGATCGCGCAATCGTCTTATTGCCGGTACTACAAATAATCCGCGAATAATGTACTCCAGTGCGGCATTAAATATCACCAGTGTCCCCAAGCAGTTACTCATTATCGGAGGCGGTTACATTGGTATAGAAAATGCTTTTATCTATCAAGGTTTAGGGTCCGAAGTCACGATAGCTGAGATGGAATCGCAGTTACTCAATCTGTGCGATGCCGATATCGCTAAGCCATTGATAGACCGCTTGACGCATATTTGCGATGCCATCCATACCCAAGCGCAAGTCACTCAGCTTGAAAACAACACAAAGCATATCAGTGCTGAGATTAAAACACCTGAAGGTACCGAACATAAACAATTTGATGCTGTTTTAGTCGCTGCCGGACGGTTGCCGAACAGCGATCGATTAAATCTGCAAGCCATAAATCTTATAACCGATGATAACGGCTATATTATGGTCGACGAGTGTATGCGCACGAATTTACCTACTATTTATGCGGTAGGTGATGTTACCGGGTCGCCTATGCTAGCGCATAAAGCTGCGCACCAAGGGAAAATTGCTGCCGAACATATTTCTGGCAAACGGGTCTGCTTTGACCCTAAAGCCATCCCGTCGGTCATCTATAGTAACCCGGAACTTGCCTGGGTTGGCTTAACCGAGCACGATGCGCGCAGCGCAGATATAGACTATCGATGTGCATTATTTCCGTGGCAAGCGAACGGACGCGCCTTAGGCACTCAACAAAGTCATGGCTTGAGCAAGCTAATCTATCACGCGCAGACTAAAAAATTATTAGGCGGTGCAGTTTGTGGTGCAAACGCCGACGAACTGATTGCAGAAGTTACCCTAGCGCTTGAAATGGATGCTGACCTTGAAGATATCGCAGCAAGCATCCACCCTCACCCAACCTATTCCGAGACCATAGCACAAACCGCCGAACTTGCATTGGGTACAATCACCGAACTCTACAGCGGCAAGCAGCACAAACAATAATTGGCGTCCCCAAGGGGATTCGAACCCCTGTTACCGCCGTGAAAGGGCGATGTCCTAGGCCGACTAGACGATGGGGACGCGATAAAAGTGTAAATTGTGACTATAAGCTGTTGCTATGTCAAGAGTACCCGCTACTAAAATTCTCTCGCTCTCGTTGCTAACAGTTTAGCGTAACCGACCTTTTAGAGGAACTTTGACTCAGATACCAATGCCGATATTAAGTTAGCTTTCAAAAACTTTGCGCTTAGTAAAATCTCAGATGCTTCATCCAACGATACAACAGGATAGCCTGTGATAGCCTGTAACATTTTGCTCTGCTTCAATAGTGGCGACACCTTTGCTACGACCGCCTACTAGGTCGGGTAGCACAGTCCCCCTATCCCAATCAGCCCATCTGGCGCTGAGTCATAACCTAGGCATGCATCAGGCACCTCTAAAAATATTCTAGCACTATCTTCTTTAGCTCTGAAACAGGTCGCTCTCTGAGTGTCAGTCGTTCGCCAGTTGCAGCGCTTCGCTACTGATGATGATACCGTCGCGGTCGGCGTACAACCAATCACCAGAATTGCAACTTGCACCACCGATATAAACTTGCACATTGCAGTAGCCGTTATTCTTTTTTTCACTTTTACGCGGATGGGTGGCGAGTGCTTTAACACCAATCTCTAGTGTGCCGATAATATCGCTGTCTCTGATGCAACCATTGATGACAATACCGCTCCAGCGATGGTCTATTGCAAGCTGTGCTAGCATGTCACCCAACAGCGCACAACGCATAGAAGCACCGCCGTCGACGAGCAACACTCGGCCATTGCCCGGTTGTTCTAAGGTTCGCTTAACAAACGAATTATCTTCAAAACACTGCACGGTTACAATTTCACCGTAAAAGGCGGCAACCCCGCCATAGTCGTTAAATGGTAATGTGATATAGCGCAATTGATCGCCATACTTATCACACAAATCTGCCGTTTTAATAGTCATTTTTAATAGTCATTTTCAATTTTTATCATCTGATGATTTAGTGTCAATTAAGTTTATATTTTATCGTAAATCGCTGTTTATGATAACCTCCGGCAGTTGCGCTTTCCACCATCGGTAGTGTAGCTAGAAGATCTCGTAATTGCTTGTTTCTTTCTTGCTCTTCATAAACGGTATTAAAATTTAATTCAATACCATCGCCTTTATATACTCTGGCAATTGCTGAAGTCTTTTTTATATGTTGCCAACTCGCCATCTCATTTTGAATTTGCGCCACCTTATCTGCCCACGCTGTACTATCTGTGGATAGATAATAAAGCATCACCTGCTGAGGTATATAATCAGTCAATACTTGTTTGAGTAGCAATTCATCAGCCGTCGATACTTTATCAGTGAAATTAACATTATATATTGCCACACTGCTCAGCACTGCTATCACAGCAATCGCTATTAATATCTCTATTAAGGTAAAACCATAGTTTTTACTGTCACACATCGCTAGCCCTAGTAATCTCAAATTAGAATGGATGCCTATTTTGAGTTACTATTTTGAATCGATTGAATACTAGGTTATCGGATTTTAAGACGAACGGCTAGGTATAACCGATAAACGGTTGATTCACGCTACCAATGGCTGTTGATGAGAGTGAACTAGGGAAATAAACTACTGATAGAACGAGCCTGATGAATGCTTTCGATCGCTTGAGCAAGCATTGCCGATACACTGATCTGACGGATTTTAACGCATTTTGTCGCGCTATCGGAAAGCGGAATGGTATCCGTGACGACCACCTCGTCAATCACCGATGCGTCAATACTATCTATTGCTGAACCAGATAATAACGGATGGGTTGCATAAGCACTGACCTTAACTGCACCGTTTTTCTTTAACGCAGTGGCAGCTGCACATAATGTTCCGGCAGTGTCTACCAGATCATCTATGATAATACACGCTTTGTCTTTCACGGTGCCAATTACATTCATCACTTTGCTTTCGTTAGGACGAGGACGACGTTTGTCAATAATTGCCAGATCGGAATCATCTAAACGCTTCGCCAACGCCCGCGCCCTTACCACACCACCTACATCAGGCGACACAATGACTTTGTTGCCCTTATAGTGTTGATTAATATCGTCCAGTAATACTGGCGAAGCATAAATATTATCTATAGGGAAACTAAAAAAGCCTTGTATTTGGTCGGCGTGTAAATCAACGATGAGTGCGCGATCGGCTTGTACACTGCTAATCATATCGGCAACAACCTTAGCTGAAATTGGAACTCTGGCATAGCGGACACGGCGGTCTTGACGACAATAGCCGAAATACGGCATCACTGCGGTGATACGCTCAGCGGATGCGCGATGCAGAGCATCTATCATAATCAATAGCTCAATTAAATACTCTGCCGGCGTACATATCGGTTGGATAATAAAAACATCTTTACCTCTGACATTCTCAAGAATTTCTATATGCACTTCACCGTCGCTGAAACGATCAACAGTGGCTTTACTTATTTCAATTTTTAAGTGTGCAGCGATTTTTTCGGCAAGTTTAGGGTTAGCAGTGCCGCTAAATAATGCAATTTTTGCTCTGTAGTTTTCCATAATCTGTGTGAAAGGTAGTGGCTGGGCCGGCAGGATTCGAACCTGCGAATGCCGGGATCAAAACCCGGTGCCTTACCGCTTGGCGACGGCCCAAACGAGCATCTCTACTATAGATTGCGCATATTACCATAGTTTACTGGGATTATGTCGGCGATTGATTAATACCGCGGGCAATAAAAGATTGTAAATACGATGGATGATCCTCAGACAGTGCTATCGCTTGTTGCTCAGTTTCGGATACTGCAAAAAAAGCGCCGCCGCTGCCGCTCAAATAAGCAGTGCTACGATCGTTTAACCAATCCATAGCATCTGCAATCAGCGGATATCGATGCCTGATGACTGCTTCAAATACATTGATGGTGCGCCCAGCGAAGTAATCTTCAATAGACACTACAGTGCAGTCGCGTTTGAGTTTAGCAGCTTGATACATAAGCTGCGTATCACAACGGTACGGTGGAATAAACACCGTATACCAGCGGGGTGGTAAATCAACCGCCTGCAAGCTATCCCCTATGCCCTCACCCCAAGCACTGTGTCCGGCGATAAACAAAGGGACATCGGCACCTAACTCTTTACCGCAAGCCATCAGTTGTTTGTTATCCAGTCGACAATCCCATAGTCGGTTTAGCGCCTTAAGTGTAGTAGCCGCATTGGAACTGCCACCCCCCAAACCAGCACCCAGTGCAATATGCTTATGCAAGTAGATATCGGCACCGACTGATACGCCCCTATACTTTTGTAACAAACGCGCCGCTTTGAATACCAAGTTATCGTGGTATGGAATATCTATATTACAATTTATATTTATCTCACCGCCTGAGCGTAGTTCAAAGCTAAGTTCGTCGCAATAATCTATGAGTTGAAATAAGGTTTGTAATTCGTGATAGCCATCGCAACGACGCTTATTAATATGTAGAAATAAATTCAGTTTTGCTGGTGCTTTGTAGTTCAAGACTCGTTAACAGATAGAGGTTTTAATCGCATTTTGCGTTAACTGCCGAGACCGTATTTGTAGCCACAGCTGTGTTTGTCTATCGCTTAAAGTGATATGACTAGGTAACTCGTTCGCACAATCGTCTTGGCGATAATCCGCATAACGGATAGCCCAACCATCTTGCTCGTATGATTCTAATAAACCTTGTCTGTTGAACTCAAGCTGATTATAGCTGACAACCGGAGCCGGTGCACCAGATAACCAATAATGCAGATTATCTAGCGGCACCTCAACTGCGAGTATCGACTTAATCAATAGCGAGGCGTTTGCCGCTTGTCTGCGGTATCCTTTAGCATCCACTGCCGATACGCTACCGTCATCTAGGCTCTCTATCAATAACAAACGGCGGCCGATACGATCGCTGAAAATGATACTAAAACTATCGTCGCTTTGCTGCCACTGCATAGTCCCTCGCCAACTCAAATCTTTATGCTTCAGAGCAATCCGCATCTGCATATTCCATTCCTTAAGTGCGACGGCACGCGCCTGTAGAGTAGCGATTTTAGAATCGCTGACATCGTCTTCCAGTATTATAGTTTGCCGCGCACAGCCGACGAATAACGGGCAGAGTATTAGCAAGAAAAAACAAACTTTAACTAAAAGAACTTTCACGACTTAAATTCAATCTAGTCATCTTGATATCTTATCAATTTCAATATAGGTTCGGCACCCATCTCTTATCTAGCTTTGGATAGCGAACTTCAATATCCCTTTTATTGCTTCACCGGCAAGCCAAATAATTGATTATACAGATCTAACAAGTAATCGCTGTCGGGGAAATCGGTCAACGCTTCGTTGAGTAGCTGTGTCGCTTTGCCTTGCTTTTCCATTGAAAGTAAAATCTCCACCCAATGTCCTAAGATCTCGTCGTCGTGAAAAACTGATGCTGCTTTGCTTATATAGCGTTCTGCCAGTTCCAAGTTGTTGAGGCGAAATTCCAACCATCCCATGCTATCGATAACTGCTGGATCAGTAGGGTTTAACTCGTAGGCACGGCGTATATATGTGCTTGCATCCTCAAGTTGTTGATTGAGGTTGGCAAGCGTATAGCCGAGTGCATTGAGTGCTTGCCAGTTATCATTATCAAGTTCTATCACCCGTTGCATATCTTCAACAAATGCATCGATTTGCTCCATTTCTAATCTCAACATACCTCTTGCATAGAGCAAGCTAAGTGAGTCGGGATAACTCGCCAACGCTTCGTCATACAAAGACAACGCCTGATCCTTAAGTTCATTTTCTCGCAACGCACTGGCCTGGGTGATGTAATAACGTATACGCTCGTCTTCGCTGTCAATCAAATCTCGCAGTGCTTGAAATTGTTCGTTGCCTTTATCAAGCAAGCCTTGTTTATAATAGATTTTAGCAATATTGAGTCGCGCCTCAGTGCGTAGACTTTCTAATCCTACCGCACGATAATAGCTTATTGCCAATCGTAGATTACCACTTTTTTCTGCTACTGCGCCTCGGTAATAGTTTGCAATTTCTGAATTGCCGCCGAGTTGCAAGTAGCGAGCCAGCAGTAGATCGGCCATGAACAGGTTATCCTCACTAATATTAAATGCTATATATTGCAATATAAATGTTGCTTGTTCTGAATTCAAATCGTAAGCTGTTTGATAAAATCCTTGCGCCGGTAAGATATGTCCGTATTCTTGTAAAGTTAACGCTGCTTTGGCTTGCAATAAAAAGCTTTGCTGGTGTAATGCCGCTTGCTCGCTGAGCCACGCCAGAGCTTCCTTATCTTTACTCAAGGCAAATAATATGTCGGTCTTTAAGGCAATCGCTTTGATTAAATCAGGTTTATATACCAGTGCCTGTTCGATATTGGTTAAAGCTTCCGGGTAGCGCCCGTAATAAAAATCTAAATATGCCCGCAACCAATAAATCGCTGCCTGACCGGGCACTGCTTGCTCAAATTTATCTAAGATCTCTTGGCTTTTTTTAAGCTCTAATGTTCCCAACAACGGTAGCATCGGTTGGCGCTCAAAGCTGTTGTCATCGGCAAGCAAAATTTCTATATGTTGCAGTGCTTTTTCGTAGTCTTCCAGTTGCAGATAAATCAATGCTATCACTTGATTAAGTTCTCGGTCTTCGGCATCCAAGCGATACCAATTCTCAGCTATTGCCCTTGCCTTTTCGTAATCTCCTAAGTTCACCGCCAATGCAATAGTCGATCGATAAACCTCCCGGTCTTCGGTTAGCAACGCCGCTCGATAATAATGTTCTAATGATTGTTGCTTGTCGTCTAGCTGTATAGCAATCTCGGCGGTTAGTAGTTCGTAGAATTGGTCGGCGAGCAATTTGCTTTGCCGATCGGCGCTTCCCATACTAGCGCACGATGTCATAAAAATTGCGAGCAAAACTATGACGCTGTGTCGGACTATATACATGAAAGAATTGAGATACATATTTATCACTGCAAAATGAAAATCTACTGCCTATTATGCCTTATTTAGCGAGCTACGCCTTAAAGTTTTATTGATAAATTTTAGGCTAACCAGAGAGAGATATGTTTGTGTTACAATTATAATTTCAACAATAGAGAAAAAATATGTCAATGATAGCTTTATATCATTTAGTGAAATAGAGAAGGTGGCTGCTGATGTTGCAAGTTTACACTGCAGGTATTATGAATCACTGATAAACTAAAAATCAACAGCGGCCGCCGCATAGATGCACTAGGTGTAACCATGAATCAATTGAAGAAACAGTTCTGCTATTTGTTTATTTGCTTAGCCTCTGTCCAAGCAACTGCCCAGCCTTACGCACTACCCGATATCAGTGACCCATCATACGCCGTAATGAGCCTCGCCGAGGAGAGAAAGCTGGGTAGAGTTATCCTTGCCGAAGCGCGCGCTCAGCTACCGATTATCGAGGATATAGAAATCCAAAGTTATCTGCGGCAACTAGGACAAAGAATACTTGCCCACAGCAAAACAAATCATATAGATTTTCACTTTTTATTAATAAAAAACCCAACTATCAATGCTTTTGCTACCCCTGGTGGTGTCCTGGCCTTCAACGACGGTCTCGTGTTAGTCTCGGAAAACGAAAGCGAGTTAGGTGGTGTGGTGGCACACGAGATAGCGCATGTCAGCCAACGGCATATAGCCAGACGGCAAGCGTTGAGTAGTGGTTCCGGTCTGATCAGCTCGCTGAGCATCATTGGTGCGATTATTGCCGCTGCTTATAATTCCGAATTAGCCGAATTGACTTTATTCGGTAGTGCTGCGCTACCGGTAGAAAGACAGCTAAGCCATAGTCGTAACTTTGAATACGAAGCGGATCGCTTCGGCATGCAGTTGATGGCTGCCGCTGGGTTAGATCCTTGGGGTATGCCGGCGTTCTTTGAAAAATTACAAAGAAAGGAAAGCCGAGGTTTGCAAATAGAGTTTTTACGCACCCACCCATTGACTATCTCTCGTCTCTCTGAAGCACAACAGCGCGCAGCTAGCTATCGCAAAACTTTTACCAAAGATAGAGCGGAATTCCAATATGCGAAAGCGCGCTTGCTAACAATCAGCAAAATAAGCGAGTCGCCACAACACGCCGATGAAGACATCCAAAACTACCACCGAGCGCTGGTGTTGATAGAAAGACAACAGCCTAGGCAAGCGCTGGAATACTTAGAAAAAATACCTGTCGAACAGCATCATATACCAGTTAAATTAGCTTTTGCTCACGCCTATAGGATTATAGGAAACTGGGATAAAGCAATCGCGATACTAGACGAACTAAACGAGCTGCATCCTGGTCGCGCAGCGATTATTTATTATTTAGCGTTAGCGCTATTCAAAAGTGGACAACAACAAAAAGCCTTAGCGGAAATAAACGCAGTAGCGGCTCTACACAATTATTATCCGCAATTTTATACACTAGGTGCGCAGGCGGCATCGCAACTCGGGCAAAACGGTGTGTATCACGAATATCTTGCCGACTATTACACAACCGAAGGCCGCCTAGAAGCAGCATTGCAACAGCTGACCCTTGCCGAAAGAAGTAACAGCTTGCATCATTCAATAAGGGCGCGTATCGCTGCGAAACGCAAAGATATAGAAGAATTTAGAAAAGAGATGTCTCTCTAATCGAGCTAAATCCCTGCTTAGCCTTGTTTTCTTAAGCACGCTTTGAATAATTTAGTTAGCTGCGCAGGATTTGCTTTGCCTTTGCTGATTTTCATAGCCAGCCCGATAAAATAAGAGAGTACTTTTTCTTTGCCGGCAAGATATTGCTCCACTTGTTGTGGATTATTTTTAATGATCTCATCAACGATACCATTGAGCCAGGCATCATCGTTAATCTGCTCTAAGCCTAATGCTTCTATCACTTCGTCAGCTGAGCATTTTTGTTGCCACATTTTTTCCAGTGCGATCTTAGCATTATTTATCGATATAGTTTGTGCGTCTATTTTATCAATCAGCCCGCATAAACTCTTGGCTGATAAGGGCGCATCTGCTATCGTCAGTTTGTCTCGATTTAGCAATGCAGCGAGTTGCGTGGTAATCAAATTAGCGATGAATTTAGGCGTTGCCGAAGATCTACGCACACATTCTTCAAAGTATTCAGCCATTTCTTTGCTTTTAGTCAGTTGCTCAGCAACTTCTTTCGTCAATCTATAGTCAACAATGAATCGCTTAGATCTATTGTGTTTTAGTTCCGGTAAGCAATTGCGCACCTTGTCAATCCAGGCTTGGGTCACTCGCACCGGCAATAAATCAGGTTCTGGAAAATAACGATAATCTTCGGCTTCTTCCTTGCTGCGTAATACCCGTGTCTCATCGGCATCGGCGTCGTATAAGCGGGTTTCTTGCACCACCTTTTGGCCACTCTCTAGTGCTTCAATTTGACGGTCAATTTCGTAGAGTATCGCTTTTTCTATAAAACGAAATGAGTTTAAGTTCTTCGTCTCAGTGCGCACACCTAGCTTATCGTCTCCTTTTCTTCGTACTGACACATTGGCATCACAACGCAACGAACCTTCCTGCATATTGCCATCACAAATATCCAAATAGCAACCTATAGCGTGTATCTGCTTCATATAAGCAACTGCTTCGGTGGCACTTTCCATCACTGGTTTTGAAACTATTTCTATCAATGCGGTGCCAGCACGGTTAAGGTCGACATAACTACTTTTGCGATGTGCATCGTGGATTAATTTACCAGCATCTTCCTCTAAGTGCGCTCGTTCCAATGCGATATAGCGTATCGTGCCGTCAGCCGATTCTATAGGTATGCGCCCACCTGAGACTATCGGGTTTTCGTATTGACTGATTTGGTAACCTTTAGGCAGATCAGGATAAAAATAATTCTTACGCGCAAATACGCTATACTCTGCTATCTTGCCTTCAACCGCTAGTCCGAAGGCAATTGCCATACCAATTGCTCTCTCGTTGACAACCGGCAAAATCCCGGGTAATGCTGCATCAATCATACAGCTACGCGTATTCGCTTTGCCACCGTAGCCTACCTGTGCGCCAGAAAATAGCTTGCTCGAGGTACTGAGCTGCATGTGTATCTCCAGTCCGATAGTGGCTTGCCAGTGTTGAGTCATGTGCGCGTGTATTTCTCTGGCATTGCGTTATGCCAGTTGGTTTGCTGCTGGTAGCGATGTGCTAACTTAAATATAGTACTCTCGTCGAAATGACGGCCGATCAGCTGTATGCCCATTGGTTTATTGTTGTCGAAACCAGAAGGCAGAGCTATCGCCGGCAAGCCGGCTAGATTTACTGCCACCGTGTATATATCGGATAGATACATAGTAACTGGATCGGATATTTTTTCTCCTATCTTGAACGCAGTGGTCGGCGATACTGGGGCAATCAACACATCTACCTTTTCTAGTGCTTTGGCGAAATCATCTCTGATTAAACGGCGTACTTTTTGTGCCTTTAAGTAATATGCGTCGTAATAACCGGCCGATAATACATAGGTGCCGATTAAAATGCGCCGTTTGGTTTCAGTGCCGAAACCTTCGGCGCGCGAACGAGTATACATATCTGATAGGTCTTGTGCATCTTCGCATCTATAACCATAGCGCACGCCGTCGTAGCGCGCAAGATTAGACGAACATTCGGCAGACGCAATAATATAGTAGGCAGCCACCGCATAATCCAACGCCGGTAGGCTCAGATCAACGATACTGCAACCAAGGTCTTTGAACACCGCTATCGCCTGTGTAACATTGTCGGCTATTTGCGGTGCTAACTGAGTAGATAGATATTCTTGCGCTACGCCGATGCGCAATGTTTTAATGTCATCACCTAGCCCTGCCAAATAGTCAGGCACTGGTCGTGAAGCACTGGTTGAGTCCTTTTCATCAAACCCAGCAATTGCCCTTAATAATAATGCGCAATCCTCAGCATTACGCGCCAGCACACCACCTTGATCTAAACTAGAAGCATAAGCGACCATGCCGTGGCGCGACACTCTGCCGTAGGTTGGTTTGATGCCAGTGATACCGCAAAAAGCTGCCGGTTGTCTAATCGAGCCACCGGTATCAGTTGCAGTAGCACATGGCGCTAGACCAGCGGCAACCGCAGCTGCCGAACCACCTGAGGATCCTCCCGGCACACAGTTCTCTTGCCATGGATTGCGCACTGCCCCGTAGAAGCTAGTTTCACTGGATGAGCCCATTGCAAACTCGTCCATATTAGTTTTCCCCAGCATTGGCATATGACACTGTTTTAATTTGGTAGTCACAGTCGCATCATAAGGCGCAATGAAATTATCTAAAATCTTAGAGGCACAACTGGTACGCACTCCGTGCGTACAGAATAAATCTTTATGCGCAAACGGTATGCCACTAAGCGGACGGCTTTGGTCATAGGATTGTTTATCAGCTTGTGTAGCAGTGCGCAACGCATCATCGGCAGTTACGGTAATAAATGCATTTAACGATGTATTATGATGTTCTATGCGCTCGAGGAAAAAACGCGTCAATTCAACACTTGAAAAATCACCCTTGCGCAAGCCTTTTGCGAGTTCGCTTAATGAATAGCCGAGCATCGAGTAGCTTAGTCTAATACTTTAGGGACGATATAGAAATTGTCGTGCGATTCAGGGGCAATTTTTTGTAGTCGAGCGGATTCATCGACCTCGTCCACTATATCTAAACGCATCCTTTGATACATATCCAAAGGATGCGAAAGTGGTTCTATGTCTTCTATGTCGGCAGTATTTAAATGCTCTACAAAATTCAATATCTCATTTAGAGAGTTTTTCAGAGCCTCTTGTTCTCCTTCGACAATCTGCAAGCGTGCTAGCTGAGCCAATTTTTTAAAATCTTGATTATCCATACTGCCTATTATAAGGGCACTTCCAAATCAGACATATCGAATACTGAACGCATGGTATGCCGTTGGGTTTATTTTTAGCGGCATTACAATACACTCTGCTTGACATTCTGCTTGATAAGCCGCCATGCTTTTAATTTTTCAGCTAAACTAAAGGTTGCATTGGCTGGGCTAGTGGAAGGCAACCGAGTATAGTTCAGCTTTATATTAGCAGATAGTGTGGGCAATACATATTTACCGTAGATCTGTTCGGCTTTGGTGCCATTAAAAAATACTGAGTGGATGGCACTATGATGTTTGAAAAAAGCATTAAAGTTATTCGTTTTTATACTCTTTTCCAATATATCAGCGTCCAAACTGCCGTGTCGCCGGCAACCGTCTATGACATCCCACAATGCGATACGGTAGCCAATTAATATGCGACATCTCTGGGCATAACAAAGATTTTTATCAATACCGAACAACGCATCCATAATCATCCAAAAATGATTGCGTGGATGCGCATAGTAGCGTTGTACACTCAGCGATGTGACACTCGGCATAGAACCAAGTATCAATACTTCAGCGTCGTTGGATGCAATAGGCGGGAAAGCTTTTAATTGGGCTACTTGAGTGTCAGCCGTGCCGTCATCGCCGTTACATCTAGCCATCCTTTACGCATAAAAGAATAGCAAATCATAAACTGTCGGTGAATCATGGCGAAAAGCACCCGATAAACAAAAAGTTATCGGGAGCTTTCGTCATATTCTCTGCGACTAATTTTAGAAGCCTTTGAACGGGTGTTCGGCACTATCCTTTTGTGCCGTAGCTTCCGCTACAGTCGGCTTGCCGGCAATCGCATTTTCTATTGCCAACTTAACCGCTTTATGGTTGTTTTCATAGATTGCCTCGTCGCTTTCAGCTTGCCAGTGTATGAAAACACCGACGCAAAGATAGACATCATCAGCCTCATCTTGTGGGATGGTGCCATCGGCGACACAATCTTGGACAGCTTTGGCAACGGCTGCCTGAGCGGGACCGAACATTTGCACGGCTTGCTTTTGCCCTTTAATAGTGACTTTATTAAACATCATCGTATTGGGCTTACAAGGTAAATTAGGTGCAATCACCGCCAACAGAGAGGTAAAACCATCTTTATTGTTAACTAAACCATTGCAGAAAGCTGTTTCTACAGCGGAATTGCGGGGGCCGATCAGTAAGTCTATATGGGCAATCTCAGCCATCGTCCCAGACGGATCATTATCGTTCACTAAAGCTTCGCCTACCATTACTTTATTAATTTTCATTGACTTTTCTCTCCTTATCGTCAAGTTTGATTATTCCAGTGCGACTAAAAAGATAGTCGCTACAGTCAAATCTGCCGTTGTTCCTGGGTTGATATCTCTATCCTTTAACTTGCGGTCAAGCTCAAGTAACCGAATATCTAAGCGCTCAGGTTTATCACCGCAGCAGTATTTTTCATATAATGCAGAGGCAAGATCGCATACTTCTTGTGCGGCTGCTTCCCCCCGCTTGCGTATGATTAAACTGTCTGGATACGATGCGAGCAATTTCATGTATAAACCGCTCACAGAAAAATGATTATAACCCCATTTAGAATAAAATTCAAGTAGCGCGAGGCGAGCATCATCAAATATATCTTGGTAATTATTGGCATATTGAGCAGCGATTAGATCTCGCCGATGGGCTAATTTCATCGCTTCCAGTAAAGAAATATCAGGATGGGTGCTGATATCGGCTTCAGCAACCTGCCCCAATCCGCCAGCTTCGGCAAGGCGAATTGCCGTATACACACGGCGGGCATCATCAACCGTAGTATTTGCTAGCACTTGCTGTAAAGACTGTCTGATAGATTGCTTGTTATTAAGGTAAACCGCTTGTATCAGCGGTGCACATAACAAAATAATGCCAAGATTAGTATTCATAGAGACTACTTTACGGGTCTCTTTCACGGCACAGAGTATGCGCTCACCTAAGCTGCTATGAGGAGCACAGATAGCCGCCGCACAAGCCATCGCACTGTTTATAAAGTCATCGGCGTGCATTTGACGACCTCCGCAATGGATACTGATATTGCCCGGCTTAATCGCCTCTACATCTGCCCGACACGCCGATTTGAATAGCTTTTCTAAATGTTTTGTTTGGTCAGATAGCACTGCAGTAACGGGTTGCCATAAAATAATCCACTAAATACTCGGCAATATTCACCGAACTTATTTCTTGTAAAGACTTCCATGATGGAATACTATTTATTTCAATAACTTGCAGTATATTATTAATGTCATACATAAGATCTACTCCAGCGTAAAACAATCCTACACTACGCACGGCTTTAATCGCCAGCTTTGCCATTTCATCACTGACTGCCGTATAGCGACATTCAGCACCTAGTGCCGCATTGTGTAGCCAATCTTTCCCGTATCGCTGCATCGCAGAGACAATCTGGTCACCGACGACAAAAACCCGCCAATCATGTGGCTGAGTGCTTTTTACAAATTGCTGTAGGTAGTAAACTCTCGGCTGCTCACTCTCGGCTTCAGGCAATTGCGAAATATCGCTGATAAGCTGTATATCCTTACCTTGAGAACCGAATATTGGTTTTAGCACAACAGCTTGATGCTCAGCAATGAGTCGAGCGCTAATTTCACAGGCCTTTTGGTAATCTACTGTCACCCAAGTCGGTGGTGTGTTAATCCCAGCATTTTTTAGTAAAAAACTCGTCATCGCCTTATCCACACTACGCTCTATCATAGACGCATTGTTATAAACATGCACACCGAGTCGCTCTAGACCGTGCAGTATATCTAAATAAAAAACCACATTCTCCAATGAACCACCAGGCACACCTCTAACAAAGGCACCGTCGGGCTTATGCTTGGTAAAACCAGGTAGCCTTATGTTTGGCTGGTCTTCGGTGGAAATTATGCAATCGGCTAACGAGACTATGCTAGTTTTAGCTTGGTGTGCATCAAAGGCTGCCTGTAGTTGTTGGCAATGCCAGCCGCAAGTATCGCTGATTAGAGCAATTTCTAAAGACTCTTTCATTGCGCAAAGAAAATAGCGTAAGCCAAAGCTATGACTGGAGTAAACATACCGTCTATTTTGTTTGTACTGGTGATCAAAATCTCTATACGATGTACGATGCACTTGTAAAAGTGCCGACCAAAACTTTGCTCCAAAACTTTGCTCTTAGGGCTTATCAGGCAAGGTTGTCAATAAAGACAGTCGTTATGCACTTAATAAATCGCGTTCTGGTCATACGCCTAGGTAATTTTAGCATATCGCCAAACGATATTGCGGCAAACCCTAAAGCTGAGGACTAGAAAGTTTTGTTATCGCTTACAGTGAGATAGTTGCTGTAGCGCAAGCTATGGGCTTCGGTTTTTAGGATGCGATGGCGTCATTGCGATTGACTACAACATTATCAAAGATATTTAATAAGTCCGACCACCGCAAGACCAGCACCAGCTACCCATACAATCGTACGGATGTTTGTGCGATGTATCTCTGCTTTAATGTCTGCTATAGCTACTTTTCTCTGCTGCTGGAGAGAAAGGGGAAATGAACACTGCGGGCTGGTAATCACTCAATTTAAAAACCTTATCATCAATCCGACCGCAGCGATGATTATTCCAGTATTTATTGCAACAACTGCATATATTAGTTTCGTTAGCCTGGTCTCTAGGCTTGCTAAATCTGCTTTAGTTACCATATCCTTTGATTTCGCAATATCAGCAATCACTTAATTTAAAAACCTTATCGTTAATCCGACCGCAGCTATATTCACTACGATTATTACTACAGCAGCCATATACATTTGTTTTACTAGTCTCATTTCTAGCTTTAACAAGTCCGATTTTAACTCCGACTTTACCTCCGTTATATCCTTTTTAGTCGCCACATCCCTTGAGCTCGCAATATCAGCAACCGCTTCCTTTACTGCGTCATCAGATACATTAGGTATCTGTTTCAATAAATTATATAAAGCTATTTCGGACATCTATATTTACTCCTTATGCTTATAGATAAGTTGTATCATAACCTTTTCAAGTCAGTTTTAGATAGTTTATTCCTTATATCTCTGCTTTAATGTCCGCTATAGCTACTTTTCTCTGCTGCTGTAAAGACAGAGGAAATGAACACTGCGCACTGGTAATCACTCAACTTAAAGTATCACTAACCCAACCGTAGCTATATTCACTAAGATTATTATTCCAGCAACCAGATACATTTGTTTCACTAGTCTAATTTCTAGCTTTAACAAATCCAACTTTACCTCCGTTATATCCTGTTTAGTTGCCACATCCTTTGAGCTCGCAATATCAGCAACCGCTTCCTTTATTGCGTCATCAGACACATTAGGTATCCGTTTCAATAAATTGTATAAAGCTATTTTGGACATCCGTATCGGCAATTTAGAAGGCTATAGAGCATCAATGCTTTGTAAAACTGCTATGCACGCGCAAGGTCTGCTATGCACACGCGAGGTTTTGGTGAGCTTCCTAGCTTGAGGAGTGTTGGCAGTTATTATCATAAAACGCACCCTTGCGGTGGTGTATCCATTAGCTTAAAGGCAACTTGCTGATATGCTGACCACAGTTCACCGTTATTCACTGAATAATGTCAGCTGAGCACTATCTGCCAACGGTGGCTGGAATTGCGAGCAATCCAATTGTGAGCGTGCAGTGAAGCCTAGTCGCCGATAGGCTACCTTAAAACGCTTAGCAAGCATATCGGCATACCACCCTCGCCCTTTCATGCGAGTCTTAAAAGATGATTGATAAAGCTCGCCTCCATGGCTATCCCGCAAACGATTCAATATATGCTGCATCCTATCAGGATAATGCTGCTGCAACCATTCCTTAAATAGTGTTTGTAATTCATGTGGTAAACGCAATAAGATATAGCCAGCGTGTTTAGCGCCAGCATTGCGAGCAGCCGCTAGTATTTTCTCCAGCTGGTGGTCGTTTAACACGGGTATCATTGGTGCTGCAATAACCCCAGTCGGCACTCCGGCATCAGCCAATGCTTTTATCGTTTTCAATCGCTCGTCAGGAATAGAAGTGCGCGGTTCGAGGCGACGGGATAACTCACGGTCTATGGTAGTCACTGAAATCCACACATCAACTAGACGCTGTTTAGCCATCTCGGATAATAGATCTAAATCGCGCCTTATCAAAGTGGATTTGGTAATCAGCGACACCGGATGGCGGCTTTGGTGCAGTATCTCAAGTATCGCACGACTCAACTTTAGTTTTTTTTCGGCAGGCTGATAAGCGTCGGTATTTGCACCCAACACGATAGGACGGCAACGGTAGCTCTTTTTTGATAGTTCGCCAGTCAGCACCGCAGCCGCATCAGGCTTATAGTATATCTGTGTCTCAAAATCCAGACCGGCGGACAAATCCAGATAGCTGTGGCTTGGGCGAGCAAAGCAATAGATACAACCGTGTTCACAACCGCGATATGGATTAATAGTGCGATCAAATGTAATATCCGGTGAATTGTTATAGTTGATTAGACTGCGTATTGGTGCCGGGTGCAATACCGTCGGCGGCAATACAGCATCAGCACCCTCTTGGCAATTAACTTCGTCAGCGCGCCAATCATCGACTACCGCCTCGCTATGTGTTTTTGCAAAGCGAGCGGCTGGCTGGCTTAATGCGCCTCGCCCACGATAATAATGCAGGCGAACAGCAGGTTGTTTTAGCTCTCCCATAGCGGCAGAAAATTAGTAGCAGAAGTTCCGCCGCATTGTGCGGCGGAACTCTCAACTAATAGGAGCATCTATAGGATAATCAATATTTATTGACTATAGGTTACTTTTGTTTCACTCTCTGCCGGTGCAGCACCGTATAGAGAATAAGCACCGAAACGCATCTGATGCGCTCGACCTAGCTTCTCAGCGTAGAAGTCAATGGTGAATTTAAGATCAAGCTCATCACCATCCCAGACATAAGCCTTGAAGAATTGCTCGTCGTTTTCACCTGTTTTATCCCACATTGAAAGCAAAGATGAAGTGAAGTAAGCGCGTTCACCGTCCCAGCTTTGCGATATCATATTGACCTGCGAACCAATGACATGCTCATAGATCTGCTCAGGCTCGAATGGGTCGGTGATATCAAAATACCGAGTTTTGCCATCCATAAAAGTCTGCACCCAAAGACCGCTGTCGTCAGCAGTAATGGAAATATCCACTGGTAGAGGTACATCAGCTGGGTTACCAATATCGGCGACTGCCTTGGCGTCCCATTGACCGCTATCCTCATCTTCGTAAATCAACCAGATTTTAGAAGTCAGTGCGGTAGTAGTGAAGCAGTAGTTATTCTTCGCGCCCCAAGCACAGCGTATTTCCAAAGGTGCACCAGGCACATCAAATATTTTCTTAGGTTGACGAGTATGCAGATCCCACAGCACCATCGTGTTGCCAAAACGCTTCATCGCTTCTTGGTCCTTGAGCATCTTGCCAAAGTCCATCATATAGTTAGACCAGCCGGTAAAAGACGAGGTCAACATAATATTACGGCGCGGCAAGGCACGCAGATCATAACCGTAGCCGTCAGCCAGTTTACCGGTCTTTACCGCACCGCGTAAATCACCATCAGTAGGCTTCCAGTGCGTAGCGACATATTCACCTTCGTTGGTATATTCAGCCAAGCCGGTGCGTCCGCCGTGATCCTTATTGTTGGACAACGCGGTAATCATCACTCGTCCAGGTAGCGCATAAAAAGTATGCGGTCCCACCAAACCACCAGTTTTAGCAACGAAGTTGTTAATCACTTTATGCAAGCTCGGCTTACGCGGGTTGCTATGCACATCAAATATGAACACTCTATTACTATCAAGACCACCAGCCCACAAATAACGGCGGTCATCACTCAAACCTGAGTGGTGTGCTTCATTGCGTCCACCGACCGATAAAGTGTGAACGACTTTTCCATAAGTGGCCGACTGCGGATTGACATCTACGGTGACCAGCTTGTCTTGCTCGTCTCCTAAACCTTCAACACCTAGCGTCCAAACATATACATAATCTTCCTGTCCAACTATCTTTGCCATATAAGGCGACATGCAAGTCTCGTCCGCTTGCGCAACGGATACCAGACCTACCACTAGAAATAGTGCAGGAAATAATTTACTGATTATTTTGGGCATAACTATTCTCCTATAATTTACAGTATGACTAACTGCAGCAACAAGCCTTTGTTACAGCAATACTTTAAGCCTGTATCATACCACAAATACCCAATAAGGCACTAGGGATAGATGAAAGATATGGCAAAGCTGATCAATCATAGCCTTGTATACATAAGGTTATACATAAAGGTCAACATCAGGCGGCTAAGCAGTCGGCAGTGTTAGAATAGCCTTATGGAGATGAATGTACAACAACAAGAATTAGATAAGTTTGAAGCAGCAGCCAGCAGTTGGTGGGATGCCGAAGGCGTATTCAAAACACTGCACATTATCAATCCGCTACGCTTGGCGTATATCAATGCGCGCACTACGCTAACCGCTAAAAGGGTACTAGATGTAGGTTGCGGTGGTGGTTTATTATGCGAGGCGATGGCAAGCGAAGGAGCGGAAGTATCGGGGATTGATTTAGGCAACGCGTCGCTTGAAACGGCGCGTTTGCATCTGCGCGAATCTCGGCTATCGGTTGCCTACCAATGTGAAAGTGCCGAGCAACACGCCGAGCAACATGAAAAGTACTACGATATCGTCACCTGCATGGAACTCCTGGAGCATGTCCCTGAGCCGCAATCCGTAGTAAGTGCTTGCATACGCGCAGTTAAGCCTGGTGGAGATCTATTCTTTTCAACTATCAACCGCACACCCAAAGCCTATCTAGTCGCAATTGTCGGCGCAGAATATATCGCTAAGCTAATCCCCAAAGGCACCCACGATTATCAAAAATTGATTAAACCGTCTGAACTGGCTACGATGGTCAAGAAAAACGGTGCAGATATCTGCGATATCAGCGGGATGCACTATTTGCCCATCGTCGATACAGCGGTGCTGACTTCCAAACCTGAGGTCAACTACCTGATGCACTGCAAACGGTTTTGAAACCTCTACAAGCCATTTTATTTGACCTTGACGGCACACTCATCGACACAGCCGGTGATTTAATCCGCTCGCTCAATGTCTTATTAGAGACAAAAGGTCTGGCAACCTGTACGACAGAAGCGATGCGCCCACACGCTGGGCAAGGTAGCTATTCGCTGATAAGAGCAGGCTTCGGTAATAATCTCAGCGAGGATGAATACCGCCAACTGACATCGGAGTTTCTCGAGATATACCAAACCCTTATGCACGACACCACTACCCTATTCCCAGAAGCGAGTGGAACGATAGCACGCGTCAAGCAGCGCGGCATGAAGTGGGGTATCGTCACCAATAAATCAGAGCGTTTGACAGTGCCGATATTGCAGAAAATGGACTTATACGATGATGCCGATTGCTTAGTCTACGGTGATACGACGACAGAGAAGAAGCCACACCCTAAACCTTTGCTTTATGCGGCACAACAAATTAATCTAGCACCGCAACATTGCGCTTATCTAGGAGATACCTTAAACGATGTCAATGCAGCACTACACGCCGAGATGCGCGCACTGGCGGTCTCTTATGGTTACCGAGCAAAGGAAGCGGATATCGCTGACTGGGGTGCAGAAGCGATTTTTGATACGCTCTCGGAACTGTGTATTTGGATTGATCGACTACCAATAGAGTCCAGTAAACAATAGCACTTCAGGAATGAGAGGTTATAAAAAAAGAGCTGCTGGCTATGCTGCCGGCAGCTCTTTATCTGATGTTAGGTTAGAAACTCTCTAGATCGGACTAAATGCCTAACCTATCATGCGGTTTTGCTTAGAAGGCATATTGGGCACGGAATGAAATCGCGTCGGCGTCTACATCTTGTCCAGGTAGTTCACCCTCTGCATCAATATAGTTGAGCATAAACTTGAGATTGTTGTTTGGATACCAGTTGAGACCCAGTAGCATCTTTTCGGCTTCGTTATCAGTTGCATCGGCGCGTGTGCCTCTCACACCGTCATATTCGACATCTATTTCTTCGTAGCGGGCGACCAGTTCCCATGCTCCGTATGGACCTTTGGGCTTGACCTTATCAAAGAATCCACCTGAGGTTTTATAGCGGCGTTGTTCACCAGTAATCGTCCACGCACCTTGGATGTAATAGCCATCAGCTTCCAAGTCGTTATACCGTTCTAGAACAGTGCCGTCGGGATTGAATGCTGTTCCGCCATCTACTTCTAAATCAACATATTCAGCTTGCAGAGAGAAAGGACCAGTAACAAATGCCCCTTCCAAGCCCCATTGCATTATGTCATCTCCAGCAGGTAAATCTCCTAGGGTTGTGCGACAGTTTGGGCACTCATGATTTCTTCCTATGGAACTTATACCATAGCGGGTTCTCACTCTGTAGCGGTCATTATCTCTTTCACGATTGGAAAATGCCGCACCCAGATGCATAAAGCTGTTGTTGCCGAAGTTGAGGCTTGGGGCTACAGCAACTCGACCAGTAATCGCATAATTATCGTCGCCGTCCTCGTCTTCTCTGTCATCGTCAAATATGCCTAACGCCCAGTTCAAGTTTGCCATCTCCGGATAAGCGCCTGAAACCATAAAACCACCGTTCTCTGGCTGTCCGTGTCCTTCGTTCACCACATCCAATATCATACCGCGCTCTATTGTTAAAATAGAGTTAGAACTGGCGAGCCGTTCCAAGCTGAACGGTTCTTTGAAGTGACCCAGCGTCATGGTCACTGGTTTAAAGCCAGTGTATTTGATATACGCCATATTGACATCAGAGGAATCGTTGGCAGCACCACCTTCTCCCTCTCTAAAATTAATGGTCAATTCGTAGTGCCAATCTTTCTTGACGGTGCCTTTGGTAGTAAAACGCAAACGCCGCCATTGAGCTTCAGAGGAATCGCCTTCGTCTCCAATATTTGGTCCGTCAAAGTCATAATTGTCGTAATCCCACATCAGACGACCGCCGAACTGAAAGGCATTACCGTTGTCGGACTTCATCTTAATGCCGCCACCAGTAGTGGATACAGTAATGTTCTCACCGTCGGTGCGTACCACACCCCCGGACTTAGATGCACTTGCCTCTTTGCTCTTTTCCATTTCGTCGCGCATCTTCATCAAGGTTTCTTGCAGTTGCTCAACGGTTGCCTCCAGGCTCTTGATTTTGTCTTCCATTGATTGTGCCGAAGCAGCCAGTGGAAGACAAAGCAAGGTTACTGAAAAAATTGTCATTTGGTATAGTTTCTTCATGAGTTAACTCTCCTATGCAATTACATTTGAATGTTGTATAACATCGCATTATACAAAAATTTATGTCACAAATGTGAAAAAAAAACACAAAAAACATAAAATTTGTGGAAATTATACAACACTTAATTTCAAAAAATAAGAAATTGATATCACACCTGCTGTGGCATCGTACAGTATATGTATAATGCCAGAAACAGGTATATTTAGATTCGGCTGATTTACTGTAAGCTAAACGCTTGGGCATATGCAATGCCTGGGAAGCCAGAGGTGACACACCAATACCAGATATGAACTAAAAGTTCGCCCATATGATTGGTACACCTCTGGTGCTTTGACTACAGAACTCGAAAGGCAGCTTGGGACTTATTAGATCTCGTATTTACCTGTTTAAGTGTCGTAGTCAGGGCTTCCCCAGACCATGCTTATGATGACATACCATCTACTTAATAGCAACTACGGAGGATTATGATGAAACCTAAACAAGCTACCACCATTGGCGTGGATGTCGCAAAGAAAAC
>JACONC010000005.1 GCA_014323925.1 Chromatiales bacterium
CCATTTTAAGGATTTAAGAACGATGGTACTATCCATTGGTTCTCTCGCAGCAGGTTCGTCAATTATCGGCTTCCTTTTAACTGCACATCCTAATATTGTAATGACCGACGAAGGTGAGTTAGAAACCTTCTTGAACATTAATAATAAATATATAGAACTGTCAAAGTGGCAATATAAATTATTCAATTATCTTTTGAAGATAGACAGGTATGGTTATCTCTCTTGGAAAATTTCTTCTAATAAAAATATAGATGCGTTAAGAAACCTCTCGGACATTAATAATAGATATATAGAACTGCCAGATTGGCAATATAGATTATTCGATTATCTTTTGAAGACAGACAGATATAGATATCTACTTTGGAAAATTTCTACTTATAAAAATAAAATGGAACATATTAGAAGAAGTGGCACTAGGGAAAAGCGTTATGTATATGTTCCTGGCCAATACCAGGGGCGTTTCCAAAAATTACATGTAATAGGAAATAAAAATAATCACACAGATATTAAGCTTCTAGCCAACACGAGTTTACTAAAACATTTAAGAAGCAAACTTGAAGATAATAAAATCTCGCTGAAATTTATCTTCATCACTCGCAATTTATATGACAACATTGCTTCCGCCGCGCAGCAATGGCATGGTGGTTCTTTGGATAAGGCTATCAAAATCTTCGCAGAATTATGCGAACGAAACCAAAAAATTCTTGAGCAGATAGATTCTAATGATGTGTTTATCTGCAGAAATGAAGATCTGATTGCGAATCCTAAACTACAAATCACCAGATTGTGCGATTTTCTAAAGGTTTCCGCTTCGGCTGATTATATCAATACCTGCGCTTCGTGCGTTGTTAATAAACCGACTAATAGTAGACTTAAAATTGATTGGTCTGACCAGCATAAACAAAAAATTAATTCGCTCATAAAAAAATATGATTTTCTCTCTAGCTATGATTGTTAATCATATTCAGAGATATTGCCCCTTCTCTAGGTATATTTGGATTAAAACTTCAACTTATATGGACTTTTTAATAAGTTCCATAAATTCAGTGCGAGTGCGCAGGTCAAGCTATAGAACAATAAATTAGGTATAGTACTTATTAAATGGAAAATAGACTTAAACGAGCGGCTAAGTTACATTATCTCAGGCCTTCTTATCTTAGGAATCGATATAGAGTATCTTCTAATGACTTACTGCTTCTCTATACCCGTTTCTTATACAAACCCAAAGCAGACCATTTTAAGGATTTAAGAACGATGGTTTTAAATGCACATCCTAATATTGTAATGACTGACGAAGCAGAGTTAAAAACCTTCTTGCAAATTAATGATAGATATGTGGAACTGCCAAATTGGCAATATAAATTATTCAATTTTCTTTTAAAGATAGACAGATATAGATATCTATCTTGGAAAATTTCTTTTGATAAAAATAAACTGGAACATAATAGAAGAGGTTACCCTAGGGAAGAGCGTTATGTCTATATTACTGGGCAATACCAAGGGCGTTTCCAAAAATTACATGTAATAGGAAATAAAAATAGTGCAAGAGATATTAATATTCTAGCCAACACCAGTTTCTTAAAAAATTTAAGAAGCAAACTTGAAGATAATAAAATCTCGCTGAAATTTATCCTCATTACTCGTGATTTATATGATACCGTTGCTTCCGCCGCACAGCAATGGTATGACGGTTCTATGGATGAGGCTATCGAATCCATCTCAGAAGTATGCGAATGGAACCAAAAAATCCTTGAGCAGATAGATTCTAATGATGTGTTTATCTGCAGAAATGAAGATCTGATTGCGAATCCTAAACTACAAATCACCAGACTTTGCGACTTTCTAAAGGTTTCCACTTCAGCTGATTATATCAATGCCTGCGCTTCGCGCGTTGTTAATAAACCGACTAAAAGTGAATTTAAACCTGAGTGGTCTAACCAACATAAAGAAAAAATTAATTCGCTCATAAAAAAATATGATTTTCTCTCCAGCTATGATTGTTAATTATATTCAGTAAACTTCTACAGGAAGATATTGAAAGCCTGAAGCAAACAAAATGACTACTGAGCAATTAAGCCTTCCGAACACATCTTTTGCTACCACACCGAATACCCAAGGAATAAAGTATGTCGGTTCAAAGTTGAAAATTCTGCCTTATATCATTGCTATAATCAGTCAATTAAATAATGTGCGTAAAGTGTTAGACGGGTTTAGCGGGTCAACCCGTGTCTCGCAAGCATTCGTGCAGCAGGACTACCAAGTGACCGCAAACGATGTGGCAGTATGGTCGGAAGTCTTTGCTACCTGCTACCTTAAATCAAAAAAAGACGATACTTTTTATCAAGATATACTTGCTCACTTAAATAACTTAAACGGCTACGATGGTTGGTATACCGAAAAATATGGGGCAGAGACAAGCGGTAGCAAAAAGCCTTTTCAAGCGAAAAACACCAGAAAACTTGATGCAGTGCGTGATGAAATAGAAACATTAAACCTAGCTTGGGAGGATAAATGCGTTGTACTCACAAGCCTAATCTATGCCCTTGACCGTGTCGATAGCACATTGGGTCACTATGCATCGTACTTAGCCGAATGGTCGCCGCGTTCGTACAACGACCTGATACTCAAACTGCCTGCACGTTTTCGACATAACGGAAAACACCGTGTTCTCCGCGACGATATTTTCAATATTGTGAAAAACGACGAATACGATCTTGCTTACTTAGATCCACCGTATGGTTCTAACAATGAGAAAATGCCGCCTAGCCGCGTCCGCTATGCCGCTTATTATCATCTATGGACGACGATTATCAAACACGACAAACCAGATGTTTTTGGTAAAGCCAATCGGCGAACCGATAGCAAAGATTTAGCGTGTAGTTCTCTATTCGAGGAGTTCAGAAAAGACCAAGACGACAAATACATTGCCATGAAAGCACTCTATAGATTGATAGAACAAACTCAAGCTCGCTATATACTATTGTCGTATAGTTCCGGCGGCAGAACTACGAAAGAAGAATTAAACCATATTATAAAAGCGGCTGGCACTCTTTTAGAGTTTACCGAAATAAACTATAAAAGAAATGTTATGGCAAATATGCGGTGGACAAATGACTGGGTAAACGAAAGTGGCAAGCATTGCGAGTATTTGTTTTTGCTACGCAAATTTTAGTCGCGGTTAGCCTGAGATGAGGGTGTCGCTGCAATATCTAGTTACTCAACGGTAACCGATTTAGCGAGATTGCGAGGTTGGTCTATGTCGGTGCCTTTCAATAGTGCCGTATGGTAAGCCAGCAGCTGCAAGGGGATGGTAAATAGAATAGGGGCAACCGCGTTTTCTGAGGCATTGATCCGTATAAGTTGCAAGGACTCCTCTTCATCCGATTGAAAGCTACAGCCGTGGTCGGCGAAGACATGCAAACGACCGCCCCGTGCGCGCACTTCTTTCAGATTGGATTTTAGTTTAGATAATAGGCGATCGTTAGGGGCAACTGCAACCACCGGCATATCGGAATCCACCAGTGCTAGCGGGCCGTGCTTGAGCTCCCCTGCGGCATAAGCCTCGGCGTGTATATACGATATTTCTTTCATTTTAAGCGCACCTTCCATAGCGATTGGGTAATGCAATCCGCGTCCTAAAAATAATGCGTGATGTTTGTCAGAGTACTGTTTTGCCAATAAGCATACTTCTTTTTCACAACCGAGTATTTGTTCTAAACGCGAGGGGAGGTTGCGTAGTTGGTGGACCAGATCAGTGATCATTTCTTTGCTTAAGCACGACCGCTTACCTAATAGTATGGTTAATAAAAGCAAAACGGTTAATTGAGTGGTGAAGGCCTTGGTTGAAGCCACTCCTATCTCGGCGCCGGCGTGGGTCATCAGTATTTCATCGACCTCATGGGTAAGAGAACTTTCGGCGACATTGCAAATAGCCAATGTTTTAAGATAATTATGCTGTTTGGCAATCTGTAATGCGGCTAGGGTATCGGCGGTTTCGCCCGATTGAGAAATGGCGATAAATAGGGTATTTGGGAGGACAAAGTGGTGTCTGTAGCGGAACTCGCTAGCAATTTCTACATTGCACGGCAGATGCGCAAACTCTTCCAGCCAGTAGCGTGCAACTAAGGCGGCATGGTAGCTAGTCCCACAGGCGACAATTTGTATATGCTGAACACTATCAAGAAATTCGTTAGCGTTGGAGGAAATAATGTCGTCCGGTATGTTGTTATCCAATAAACGACCTTCGAGGGTATCGGCGATGACGCGAGGCTGGTCATATATCTCTTTTTTCATGTAATGGCTGTATTCGCCTAGTTCGTTATCGTACGACTGCAAAGATATTGAGCGATGTTTGCGTTCAACAGCTTGTAGGTGATTATTGAATATATGCACTGCATCTTTTCTAATTTCTGCTATATCGCCGTTTTCCAGATGCACAAAAGTTTGGGTGACGGATGTTAGCGCTTGGATGTCGGAAGCCGCATAGTTGGCATTTTCTCCGATACCAATGACTAATGGACTGCCTTCTCGCACCAACACGATATGCTGCGGATTTTGCGCATCCAGCACCGCCAAGCTATAAGCTCCTTCAAGGTCGTTTATGGTTTTTGATATGGCATTCAGTAAATCATCGTTTTCTCGCAGATAAAATATAATCTGATGCGCAATGACTTCAGTGTCGGTTTCTGAGTGAAACTCAAACCCTGCGACTTGCTGTGCTTCTTTCAAAACTTCGTAGTTTTCTATGATACCGTTGTGGACAATAGCGATACGATTGTCGGAAATATGCGGGTGTGCATTAGCCTCATCAGGGGCACCGTGAGTAGCCCAACGAGTATGCGCTATGCCGATATTGCTATGGCACGGCGAAGATATCAGTGCTTCCTGCAGTTTGGCCACTTTGCCTAGGCAGCGCACTCGTTGTACAGGTATATCAGTGTTATCGCTCAACACCGCAATGCCAGCCGAGTCATAACCACGATACTCCAGTCTCAATAGCCCGTCCACTAACACACTGCTCACATCGGAGTCGGCAATGGCAGCGACTATTCCACACATTATTTTGATTTCTTGCTTGGTCGTTTCCAGCCTGTGACGGTAGTCTGTTGGCACCGAGATAATGTTAATTTATCGGCTGGTACATCGCGGGTAATCGTTGAACCAGCACCAATGGTAGCCTTAGAACTTATCTCTACTGGTGCGACAATTTGAGTGTCCGAACCTACGAACACATCGTCGCCGATGCGTGTACGATGTTTTTGGGCACCGTCGTAATTACAAGTAATGGTGCCGGCACCTATGTTAACTTGTGAGCCTATATCGCTATCCCCTATGTAGCTTAAGTGGTTGACTTTGGTGTAGGCACCCGTTGTGGTCTCTTTAATCTCGACGAAGTTACCAATACGATTATCATCACCTATCCGAGTATTGGGGCGTATTCTGGCATACGGACCGACGATACAGCTCTTGCCTATATGTGCGCCTTCTATATAAGAGAACGGCTTAACCATCGTGTCTGCTGCGATACTAGCATCCTTTAATACGCTATAAGCTCCTACCTCAACACGATCGCCGAGTTCTATTTCTCCCTCAAGCACTACACCTACATCAAAGACGACATCCTGTCCCAGTTGCACTTTTCCGCGTACATCCAAGCGGTTGGTGTCTCGGACAATCGCTCCTCTTGCTATCAATTCCGATACTCGTGCGCGCTGTAGCAGACGCTCCGCTACAGTATATTGTGCAAGCGTATTGATACCGCTAGCCCGCCAAGTTTCCGGTAATTCGCAAGTGCCTATTTTCAAGTTGTTGTTAACCGCTAGCTGTATGCAATCGGTTAAATAGTATTCGTGTTGTTTATTATCATTTTTAATTTCTTTGATCAATTTATTTAGAGTCTGTGATTGGCTTGCCATAATGCCTAGATTAACTTCTTTAATTTTATATTCATCAACCGAAGCATCGGCTTGCTCAATAATACGTGCGACTTCACCGCCGTCGGTGCGCAATATCCGTCCGTATCCGGTCGGATCTTTTAGCATTGCTGACATGAAAACGACATCGTGTTGTTTTTGTATATCTAATAGCGCACGATAATTTGCTGCATTGATGAATGGCATATCGGCATACGCAATGATTACTTGTTCGTGGTTAGCGATAGTCGGTAGTGCTTGTGAGACTGCGTGGGCGGTGCCGAGTTGCTCAGCTTGTTGATGCCAATGTATATTATGCAACTCCTTAAAATGGCAAGAGACTGCTTCTTGGACTTGCGTGCCACCGAAACCTACGACTATATGTAGCTGTATACCCTTGATTTTTTGAATTTCTCGGATGACATGGAAAATGAGCGGTTCGCCGCCGAGTTTATAGAGTGCTTTAGGTCTCACCCCCCCCATCCGTCGGGCTTTCCCGGCCGCAAGAACAACAGCGGAGATACTCATAGGACTATAGAAACTAACATTTTTTGTATGACAATATTATGAATTGTTATTATACATTAGTATAAAGCTGTAGAGGCAGTGTCGTTGCCGATCTATACATGACCTATACGACGGTGATTTTTTTGCTCCCTAGGTTATTCAATAGACCTATAGCTGTTGCTTGCTCAAACCCGTTTCGCACGAATAAGTCTTGCACTTGCGGCGCTGCTTTCGGCGCACAAGCAACCAACAACCCACCGTTGGTTTGAGGGTCAGTCAATAGTGCTTTAATGGTCTTTGCTTTATCGGATAGGGAGGTATCATTTCGGCAATTCTCCCAGTTGCGCAGAGCAGCTCCTGCAGTGATGCCATTTGTTGCCAGATCTACTGCTTGACTTAGCAATGGAATATCATCGACATTAAGCACAGCCTGCAGTTTTGATGCTTTGCATATCTCTAATAAGTGTCCCAATAGACCGAAACCGGTAACATCAGTTATTGCGTGCACCGCTTTTAGCCGTGCCAGTTCGCCACCTACGCTGTTGAGTTGGCTGGCATAATTGATCAAGGTTTTATATCCTGATTGATCTAGTTTTCCCTGTTTATAAGCGGTTGCTAAGACACCTATCCCAAGCGGTTTACCCAATAGTAAAACATCGTTGGCTTGTGCCGTACTATTCCTTTTTATATGATTAGGATGTGCGGTGCCACAAACTGAAAGACCGTAAAAAGGTTCCTGGCAATCGATAGAATGTCCGCCGGCTATGGCAACATCAACGCGCTCGCAGATTGTTCGTCCGCCGGTCAATATTCTATCGATAGTTTCTACTGCCACTTTTGCCATCGGCATACCCAGTATATTCAATGCCAATATAGGTTTGCCACCCATTGCATAGATATCCGACAATGCGTTGGCCGCGGCAATGCAGCCGAAGTCAAAGGGGTCGTCTACTATGGGCATAAAAAAATCAGTGGTCGTAACCAAGATACTATTTGCACTGAGGCGATAAAGTGCTGCATCGTCCGAAGTGGTGTGGTCGAGTAATAGTCGTGAGGTGGACAGCGAGGGCATGCGATTGAGTAATTTACCAAGGATCGCTGGAGAAATTTTGCAACCGCAACCGCCACCGTGAGATAATGCCGTTAATTTGAAGTTTTTAGTCATGTTTAAGTTAGCAGAGAATTGGACACTCGAACAACTGGCGTATTTTGACGATATTCTAGATGTACGTTCTCCCGCAGAGTACGCTCTTGACCATTTGCCGGCTGCTGTTAATTTTCCGGTGTTAGACGATGCAGAACGCGCCCGCGTTGGCATATTATATAAAAAAGTCTCACACTTTGAGGCAAAAAAACAAGGCGCAGCTTTAGTCGCAGAACATATCGCTGCACATATCAAAGAACACCTTAGCGATAAGAGCGAAGGATGGCAACCCTTAGTTTACTGCTGGCGCGGTGGCACCCGTAGCGCGGCGATGGTGCATGTTCTAAGCGACATAGGCTGGCGTGCGCAACAATTACCCGGAGGCTATAAAGCCTACCGCAATAGAGTCATAGCAAAAATATCCGAACTGGCAAATCAACTGCATTTCACAGTGTTGTGTGGTCCCACTGGTGTAGGTAAAACTAAGCTACTAAACGCATTGCGTAAACAATCAAAACAAGTGCTTGACTTAGAGGATATCGCAAATCATAAAGGCTCAGTACTGGGTGAACCTACTGAAGGCACACAACCTTCGCAAAAATATTTTGAGAGTCGGTTGTGCAGTGCGATGATGGCTTTTGATGCTAAACAGGTAGTCTATGTTGAAGCCGAAAGCCCTAAAATCGGTCGCATTCAACTTCCTACGGTTTTGCTAGATGCGATGCATAGAGGACAATGTCTGCGTGTCGAAGCATCGCTTGCATCGCGAGTATCCTTCTTAAGTTCGGAATATCGCCACTTTTTAAAAAACTCGGAATTATTCAAACAAGCCGTAGAAAAATTGACCGCATATGCGGGCAAGAAAAAAATAACCCACTGGTTGTCATTACATAGTGAAGGAAAGTTAACCGAACTGGTTGAAGATCTATTGGTTTCGTACTACGATCCTTTTTATACTCGTTCAATGAAAAAGAATTTTAAGCGCTATCAAAACACTGATACAAAAATACAACTGCAACACATAGACGAAGCGAACCTTGCCGAAGTAGCCGAGGCTATAGAAAGAATGTGCATGCCAAGCTGTGAGTAAGGCATAGCGCACTACTGTATGTGCGTATGGTACGCCGGCCGGCTTTTACGCTAAACTGTCTTCTCTGAGATACAAAACAAAGTTTTGTTGAGCGCTACGATAGAAACTTTATAGCACGCCTTGTTTTCTTTGTCCGACATAAAAGGCAGTGCCGGAAGTCGCCGATGAAAAAACTACTTTTGTTCCAGTGTCAAAATAAACGACATCGCCGGGTTTTAGGTGAACGCTCTTGCCACCTTCTTCCGAAATAGTCATTTCTCCGTCAAGCATAATTTTACATTCGTCATAACTGTAAGTGTATTCAAGTGGATTGCCTGCTTCCATTCTAAAAAATCCTGCGGTAATCGGTGATGTTGCATTATTTGAAGACACCGTGTCTTCCAAGAACGCATTTATTCCATCTATGCCCAAAGACTTAATTTCTTTCTCCTTAGCATTTGCAAAATATTTCATTGCCATAGTTATACTCCTTAATTTATCAGATTAATTATCAGTTCAAGTATAGCACGGCAAACAGCACCGGCTACTGCACCACACTTTATAATTTAATATACGGCATGCAAATAGTAGTGACTTTAGCTACGACTAATCAAAGAGAGATTTTATAAGTGCCTTAATATTTCTTCTACGAGTAGGCATATAAAAATTACACTACTACAAGCACTACAAGCTATAGCATATCAGATGCTTAGAGCTGTTCAGAGATAATAAATTGCTAGTAAGATAGACAGCGTTATTCCCAGCACGATTATCAGCGTTGTGGTCGATATGTCGCGCCCAATGGTATTTATATGTGGCTGCCTGCTCTTTGCGATAGCTAGTCCGTGTGCATATATTCTACAGCCGATTTTTTCTATGCGCAGATAAGTGGGTTTTAAGTAGTGTTGTAGGCATATTGGTAAGCGACGGTATAGCCAGTCGGTATCTAGAGTGATAGTTGGCGTACGTTTGAGCAACGGGAGCATTAAAAAGAATGCAATCATGGCAAATACTAAGAACTGCGATTGCGAGAGCAGATGCGCTAAAGTATAGGGCTGATAATCAACCGGATAGGGCAGTAGTTGATAGAATTGTTGGGGGAACACACCCATCGCTATACATAGGATGGAGAGAAAAACCATTGCCGCTTTCATATTACTGGGTACTTCCAATACTTGACGGCGCTGGGGTTTGTTTTGAAAAAACACGAACCACGGAATGCCAGCGTGAAGGAATACGCCTGCGGATGCTGCCAGCAGAGCACCCCACACCCAGATCATTTCCGCTTGCTGTGCGGCCTCGCTAATCAGGGATTTTGCAACAAAACCTGAGGTTAACGGCACTGCTGAAATAGAGATTGCGCCGATTACGCTACAGATCATAGTCAAACGCATGACCCGATTTAGTCCGCCAAGCTCAGAGCACTTTCTTTGATTTGTTGCGTATAGCACACCACCTACTGACATCAGCAACAGTCCTTTGTAGATGATGTGCGCCGAGGCGTGCGCAGCGACACCGTTGATTGCCATCTCACTACCAATACCGACACCGGTGATCATAAAACCGACCTGATTGACGATGCTATAGGCGAGTATCCTGCGCATATCGTTTTCCGATAAGGCGTAAATGATGCCGTAAAACATCATGTAGATGCCAATAGGAATTAAAATTGCGTTACCGGCAAATACAACTAGCAGAGCAAACACTGCCGATTTGGTGGTAAACGCCGATAAAAATACGCTGCCGCTTACGCTACCTTCAGGATAGGCATCGGCAACCCACGCAGACAGCGGTGGTGCGCCGGCATTGATGAGAAAGCCAGCCAAGATCATCCACTCGTAGACTGATGACAGCTCAAGCGCGCGCAAAGATGCATCGCCACTTTGCCAAATTAAACCGATAATGCCCGCCAACAATATCATTCCTGATAATAAATGTATTAAGGCATAGCGCATTGTCGCATTAAAAGATGCTGCCATCGGCGACGAGAACAAAATCATCGTAGAACCGATTGCCATGAGTTCCCAGAATATAAAAAAGGTAATGAAGTCACCGCACAATACTAGACTAATCGCGCTACCTGCATATAGTAGAGCGCCTGACAGTTCGGTGCGCGCAGCTTGCTTGAATGCGAACCACAGTCCGCCAAATGCTATCACTGAGAAAGTAGTTGCAAAGAGTAACCCTAAATCACTCTTTTGAACAACGACTAACTGATAGCTCATAAGCGTAGCAGAGACATAGTCTTTGCCTAGCCAAACCACTGCCAAGCACAGTAACGGAAGTAGCAATAGGACAACCCTGCTTGATGTTTTCAAATAGCCGGCAAAGACAGCTCCGCCGATTAATATCAGACCTGGTGACATGAGCCAATCAAGAGTCATAATAAGTATCCTTTCTTTTTATGACTTTCGCGATGAGTAAGGCGATTAATATCAACGCAATAAAACTTACAAAGCCTGCTAATGCGTAGAATCCAGTCATCTTTACCGTTGCAGTGCCGAGCCAGCCCTCTATAACCAATAATAGTGCGCCGACTATCAACAAAATAAGTAGCAGCGAGCGTACATTACGATGCCATAGTTTCTTCATAATAAACCTCCGATCAACGCAATAATTTGATCGCTATAAAAGAATAGCAACACGCAGGTAAGTGTTGGCACGAGCATAGCAATTCGCATGACCAGCGGCGCTTCATCATTGTCTAAACTCAATCTAGGTCTAAAAAAAGCTCGATGAATGATTGGCAACAAATAGGCAGCACTCAGCACACTACCAGTTACTAGCACTACAATGGCAACATAGCTACCGGAGGCAACGGCACCTTCCAATAAAAACCATTTGCTAGTAAATCCGATCAACGGTGGCATACCGATAATAGAGAGTGAGGAAATCGTGAATAGCCCCATCGTCCATGGCATCGTGTGCCCGATACCGTCAAGTTCGCGGATACGACTAAAGCCTTTTACCGTATAAATTGCACCGGCGGCAAAGAACAATGTTATTTTGGCAAAGCCGTGGGCGACGATATACAGTGCTGCGCCAGACAATGCTAGCGGGTGCAATATGGCGACACCTAGAATAATATAAGAAAGCTGGCTGATCGTTGAATAAGCCAATAGCTTTTTCAACTGCACTTGCTTCAGGGCAATCACCGAAGCTGCCAGAATCGTAAAGCCGGCAAGATAAACTAACCAGTCGGTATTGATACCCGTTAGAGTATCTACTCCGAAGGTATAAACCACGATTTTCATTATTGTAAAAACACCAGCTTTAACCACTGCGACTGCGTGGAGTAAGGCGCTGACCGGCACTGGTGCGACCATAGCACTCGGCAACCAACGGTGTAACGGCATAATTGCAGCTTTGGTGGTTCCGAACACGACCAGCAATAACAGAATGGTAGTTTCCATAGCACTGGTATAGCCCGGTAATATGCCGCCTTTTTCAAAATCTAAACTCCCAGCAACATAGCCTATCCAGATAATCGCAGTGAGCAAAAATAATGCCGATGCGCCGACCAGTGTCAGTAAATAAAGCCATCCGGCTTTCAGTGCTTCGCTAGTACGGCTGTGGACGACTAACGGATAGGTGCTAAAGCTCAGTATCTCGTAGAAGATAAAAAGAGTCAGTAAGTTATCGGCAAAGGCAATGCCTAAGGCACTGCCTATCGCCAGGCTGTAGCAGGCAAAGAAATGTGTGGTGCGCGGCAGATTATTCTGATACATATAAGTCATTGCGTATAACGAACTCACTGGCCACAGTACGCAGACCAAGCCGGCAAATATCAATCCCAAAGGCTCCACTGAAAAAGTGATGCCGATATTGCCGACGATATCCAGTAGGGTGACCTTAAAGTCGGCCGCAGGGTTATAGAGTGATGCCAGCCATATCAATGCGAGCAGCGAGATAAACGGTGCAACGGTATTGACAGTATTAATCAAAGTCGGCCTTTTGTGGTTTAACAAGATCAGCAACGCAGCCACGAAAGGCGTTGCAAGACAAAGCAATAATGCACCCGCAGTCATAATTGTGCCCATAATGTGTTGCCTACAGCGGCGCAAATCTCAGTCAGCCAAGCGGGTTGCACGCCGGTGTAAATGGTAATAGCGGCTAATGCATAAACGGCAATAGTCATGCTAAGCGGTGCTTCTTTAACTTGGGTTGCTTTGCTTCCTTCAGAATAAGTGGCCGCTATCAATTGCCATACATAAATAAGGCTCAGCAAAGAACCAGTCAATACAACGATTACAATCAACCAAACATTCGCCTGTAGTGCTGCAGTGATTAAATACCACTTGCTTATGAAGCCTGATGTCAGAGGCATGCCGATTAAACTCAAGCCGCCGATAACCAGTGCTGCCGCTGTCCACGGCATCTGCTTGGACAGTCCGCGCAGTTCTAAAAGCGTACAATTTCCCATTCTATAAACTACGCAACCTAAAGCCAAAAATAGCATGCATTTGATAATCGCATGATTAAATAGATTGATGAGCGCTGCGCTCACCCCTGCTGAGCTCAGTAAGCCTACGCCAACAATGATATAACCCAGTTGCCCAATGCTCGAATAAGCCATCATCTTTTTGATGTGTTTTTGCCGACAGGCAACGAATGAACCAAATAAGATGGATAGGCTACCTAGGATTAGTAAGATAGTGTCTATATGATCGGAGAACGCAGAACCGCCAAAAGTATCGAAATAAAAACGAATCAGCAAGTACAGCGCAACTTTACTGCTGATACCAGAGAATAATGCGCTGATTGCCGACGGCGCGTAAGTATAAACCCGAGGCAGCCAAAAATGCAGAGGGAATACCGCACTCTTAAGCAATAAGCCGATGATTATAAAAACCAAGGCTGCCAGTCCAGCCGGCGTGTCTAACAAAGTCGATAACCGCAGCGATAAATCACTAAGATTAAGCGTGCCAGACAAGACATACAAATAGCCGATGCCGAGTAATAAAAATATTGCCCCCACAGTGCCTAGAATCAGGTACTGATAAGCTGCGATGAGATCATTGGGTTTGCCCTTGGCTGCAGTTAATGCGTAGCCAGCGAGCGATGCCATTTCTAAAAACACATAAATATTGAATAAGTCGTCGGTTACGACAGCACCGGTATAACCCGATTGCGAGATGAATAACGCACTATAAATAGGATAGCGGTGTCGGTCGGCAAGCTCGGCAGCAAAACTGCGTGGTATATAAAGAAATACAAATAAGAAAATGATACTCAATAAAAAGGCAATCAGTGCGCTCAGAACATCGATCTTATAGGCGATGCCAAACGGCGGTATCCATCCGCCGAGATAGTAGCTTAGGTCACCCGTAGTGCTGGCGTATATCAACATCCACGCACAAGCAATGACTGAGAAAGTGCCAACCAGTAGAGATAAAATATGGAGGAATTTGTTGTTGCGTAGCAACAGACATAGCGGTGCGCATAATAACGGTAATGCGACGACTAATACGGGGATGTGCCTGAGCATATTAAATTATGAAAAGCCGTTTTAACTTAAAGTACTATACTTGGAAATCGTGTTTTCACTCAAACTGCCACAGGATTTTTTGATTTTAACAATCAGCGTAAGCGCCACTGCGGTGATAGAGACATTGACAACGATAGCAGTTAGTATCAGCACATGCGGTAGCGGATTTGCATAAACATCGTAATCTGCTGACAACAACGGTGCGCTACCGCCTACCACCGCACTCGCCGAAATATAAAAGATAAAAACCGAAGTCTGCATTATGCCGACACCGACTACTTTTTTAATTAGGTTGTCATAAGCTATCGTGATATAAAGCCCAATAACGAATAGCGTTGTAATTAATAAGTGTATATAGGGTTGTAGTGAGGCGTCCACAGTTACTCATCCACTTCCGCCATCAACAGATAGAAAATCAACATCACAACCCCAACGATAGTAATGCCTACTCCTAGCTCAATCAATAACACACCAGCGTGTTGACCAGAGAGGGGCTGTGTTGCCAGCACCGAATAATTCAGAAACTCTCCGCCCATCAATAGACCAGCAAAACCCACTAAAATGTAGATGCCAATACCTAAACTTGCTAGTATCTGCGCAGTCTGCATAGAGATAACGCGACGCGCGCTTTCGACACCAAAGGTGAAAGCATACAATACTAAGCCAATAGTGAATATCATCCCAGCTTGGAACCCACCGCCAGGTCCGTAGTTACCGTGAAATTGCACATAGAGTCCGTAGAGTAGTATGGTCGGCACCAAAGTGTATGTGGTTTCCCTAATGATGGGATTGTGTTTAATCATCATGGCTTCATTCCCCTGATATGATTACCTAGCATGATCAATACGCCGACACCAGCAGTGAATATAACTGCAACTTCTCCTAATGTATCCATGCCGCGATAGCTCGCTAGCACGGCGCTCACTACATTTGGTTTGCCGACATCTACCATAGCGTGCTCTAAATAATAATGCGCGACATAAGCGTGCAGTGCTATATCGCCATCACCCAACAATGGTAAATCAACCATAGAGTAGTAAATCAAAACGCCGATAACTAGCGATAAAGCGAGCGCCGGGATTTTTCTGGATGCAGCGTAGGCACGCTGTTCACCTACTGCGCCAATTGTTATTAACAAAAGGATGGTGCCGATTCCAGCGCCTACGGCAGCTTCGGTGAAAGCTACATCTGGGGCACTCAAAGACATATAGAGCGCCGCTGCCGACAGACTGATGATACTCGACAAAAAAGCAACTGAGAACAAATTGTTGGTGATGGCAACGATAAACGCAGTGCCTACGAGCAGTAACAAAATAAGTAGTGGGATATAATCCATCATTATTCGGTGGTCTCGGATAAGTAGATATTAAACAACGCATAGATCGCAACGGGTGAAGTCGTCACTAAAAATAGTATTATTAAAAAAAGTTTTAACGAGACGATAGACCAACCGTACTGCAAAACGACCGCAATAATAATCAACGATGCACCTAATACATCGACCAGACTGGCGGCGTGTGCGCGGGTTTCAAAATTGGGCAAACGCAGTATTCCTAAGGCGCCAATAACTACGAAGAGCGCACCGACTACAGCAAACGACCAGCTTAATATTTCAATCATTGGAAAGGCGCCTCCTGATATTGTTAAAAAACGCTAGCCAACCCTGCCCCTTCTTCTTAAACAGTCTCAACCAAGCAATCATGCTAACGAAGTTAACCAGTGCATACAAAAGTGCGATGTCGATGAAGTACTCGCGTCCCGATAGTAACCCAATGCCGACAATCAATAGTATCGTAATCGTGCCAAAAGTGTTGATAGTGAGCACTTGGTCAAAAATATGCTTAGAAAAACCAGCATGCAATAAAATCAGGAACATCGCAAACAATAACGATAAGATGATCATTTCAGCCATTGCGTTTTCCTTGCAGCCATAATATCTTATCGGCAATTTCCCCTTTTAGTAGATCACCAATGTTTGCATTACTCAGCGCATGCACATGAATGATGCCGTCTTTTATATCTACACTGATCGTACCAGGCGTAAGCGTAATAGAGTTTGCGTGTATTAAATGGAACAGCGGTGTATCGCCGGCAAGTTTTATTTGAAGATACTGGGGTTCTACAGGTAAGCGTGGATGCAGTATCCTATAAGCGACTTGCACATTCGCTAGGATGATCTTCCATGTCAACCAGATAATATAAATCGTTAGCTTGAGGTAAAACAACAGTCGGTGTTCGCCGATTCCTCCCAATCGCATACGCGCCGATAAATATGTAACGATTACTGCTGAAACGGCACCAAGCAACACAATTAAATATTCAAAGTGGCCAGAAAGCGCCAGCCAAAAGATAAATAGTAATACGATAATTAAAATCTTCTCGCGCATAAAATTCCTTTTATTTTATTTACTGTAGTCTCGTTTAGAATATGCTTAGTAATATAGTCTACATCATAATTATAATGCAGTATAAAAAACGCTACTAAATCGAAGAAGGCTACTGTCTAGCCCAGGGAATTATATAGATAATTTGATAAGCGATTTTGCTTATCGTGAATCGTCTGGTCAAACCTAGTTTGACAATATATGCCGAATCATCTTGCAATCACCTGTTGTAGTAGTTTTTGGTGTTGTATAGCACCTAGCAATATGAAAAATCTATAATAACAGTTTCTGTGATATACAGCGATTTTTGAACTTGCGTCATAGAATAATTACATACATCGCCACCCAGGTCTGCCGTCTCGTTTTAATTCTTATGTGTGATAAAGCAAATAACTTAATTAGCGGTTTTGGCGTTCATTTCCACATAAGCCAATTGAAAACTACCGTAATAATAATTTACCTCGCTACTAACAGAGGTTGTGCGTTATATCAGTAACGATTTGTTGTCTGATAGAATAAGCAGTTTAATCGGTCTTTTACCATGACATTTTTAGCATCCGACGATCGTTATCTCCGTGCCCGAGTTAAGTTACTGGGCAAAATACTAGGCGATATTATCAAAGAAAGTAGCAATGAGCGTACATTCAATACTATTGAAACACTACGCAAGGGCTTCATAAGTCTGAGCAGCAAGCGTAACGATAAGAAAGCCCAAGACATTATTGCACTAATCAATGCGCTACAACCGGATATGGCGTTCACGATTATACGAGCTTTCTCTACTTATTTTAATCTGGCAAATATCGCTGAGGAGATTAGCGAATATAAAAATGTTCATCATCGGATCTCGTCTACTGGAGCAATGGGTTTGGGTAGCGGCACGCCTATTGCAGTGTTGTCGTCGTTTAAGGATGCTGGCGTAAAAGCCGCCGATGTGCAGAAACTTTTCAATAAACTCGAGTATATACCGGTGTTCACTGCGCATCCGACCGAAGCAACCCGACGCACGATTATGCAGCTGCAAAAGCGTATTTTCGAAACTGCGAAGCAAATGGAAAAGCGCCCCCACAGCATAGAGGAAAGAGCAGAGAGAGAATACTGGGCACAGAAGCTACGCAACGATATACGGATATTATGGGAGACCGACGAGGTGCGTTTGAGCAAGCCAAGTGTTGCATTAGAGGTTAGCAACGGGCTTTATTACTATAAGACATCATTATTCGACACCATTCCTAAAGTATATCGTATGCTAGAAGCGGCAGTTGCTGAAGTTTATCCCAACGAGGAAATTATAATTCCCAGCTTTATTAATTTTGGCTCATGGATCGGTGGTGATAGGGATGGCAATCCATATGTAACACCGTCGGTGACTAAGCACACCGTACAATTACAATCTGTGATGATACTCGAGCACTATATTGATTGTGTTGAGCACCTGATAGGTGTGTTAACACATTCAATTAATATGGTGAATTTATCGGAGAATTTTATACTCAACCAACGCAAAGATAAAGAAGATGGTATCGTCGAAAAAGCGTACCAAGATACCGGCTATAATTTCGCCAAAGAACCATACAGATGTAAATTATCTATTGTGCTTTATCGTTTACGGTGTAAATTGCGCTTAATAAAAGCACAGCAGGTGCATGCTAATGACCGTGAATATGCCTATCAACACGAATACGAACTGCTTGACGACCTGAGATCTATGTATGAATCTTTGTCTTACCACGGTGATCGTATTGTTGCCGATGCCGAATTAAAAGATTTGATACGCTTAGTTGAAACTTTTGGCTTTTATCTGGCACGATTGGATATAAGAGATGAGTCTAAACAGCATACTGGAGCAGTCGCGGAGATTGCCAAACAATGGGGGTGTTCCGATTACTCGTCAATGAATGCCACCCAAAAAGCCGATTATTTGAGTGAAAAAATTGGCAGTGATGTCGCCCTAGAAATAGATCAGAGTCGCTTGAGTGAGGATACCAAGCGTATTTTGCAAGTCTTTGAATGTATGGTGCAAGCACAAGAAGAAATCAGCCCTAAAGTTATCGGCAACTATGTCGTGTCTATGACGCATAACGCCAGTGATGTATTAGAGGTTGTTTTGTTGGCAAAAATTAATGGTTTAGTTGGACAAAAAGCGGATGGCACACGATATTGCAATATCAGTGTTTCACCGTTATTTGAAACCATAGACGATTTAGCCCGCACTAAAGACATACTCGAAGATCTATTCGGTAATCCGGTCTACAATAAACTTTTGCAGTCTTCTGGTGGCTTACAAGAAGTCATGCTGGGCTATTCCGACTCGTGCAAAGACGGTGGCATACTGGCATCTAAATGGCAGTTGTATCAAGCGCAAAAGAGCATTATCGGATTGATGATTAAATACCGAGTTACCTGTCGCTTGTTCCACGGGCGCGGTGGAACTATAGGGCGCGGCGGCGGGCCTACTTATGAGGCAATTACATCACAGCCGCCGGGCACCGTGAACGGTCAAATTAAAATTACTGAACAAGGCGAAGTATTGTCGTATAAGTATAGTAAAAGAGAGGCTGCCGTTTATCACTTATCTACTGCGATTGCCGGGTTAATCAAGGCAAGTCAGCATTTGGCTATATCGCATTCTTTTGATCTGTCGTTCAAACCCAGAGATGAGCAAACCTATTTAGAAATTATGGCTAAGCTATCCGACAGCGGCGAACGTTATTATCGCCAACTGATAGACCATACCGACGGTATATTGGATTACTTCTACGAAGCAACTCCGGTGGTTGAAATCGGTCAAATGAATATAGGTTCTCGGCCGTCACATCGTCGTAGCACCGATCGTTCTCGCCAATCTATACGCGCAATACCTTGGGTGTTTGGCTGGTCTTTGTCTCGTCATACTCTACCGGCGTGGTTTGGCATCGGCAGTGCACTTGAGGATTTCGTAAACGAGCACGCCGACAATATGCGCAAGCTACAGAAACTTTACAGCGAGTGGCCTTTTTTCCATAGCTTAATGGAAAATATGCAAATGGCATTATCTAAAGCAAACATGAGTATTGCCGAGCAATACGCCGGTTTATGCGTTGACCAAGAAAGTGCGATGCGGATACTCAAAATTATTAAAACTGAGTATTACAAGACCGTTGATTATGTACTACAGGTCAGTGGTTGCGATAAGTTATTGGCACATCAGAGTTCTCTGATGCTTTCAATACAAAGGCGAGAACCTTATATACAGCCGATTAATTATTTGCAGATCATGCTACTGAAAAAATACCGACAAATTCAACAAACGAATGGCTCATCTGATGATGAAAATCAGTATATGGAACTTGTATTGCGTTCGATGAGTGCAATCGCATCTGGGATGCGCAACACTGGTTGATAGGCTACTTGCTTAATCGGCGAGCGCCGATAACTGCGGGCGCATGCTAGCGGAATTGATTTTGACAATCCGGTTGTGTTTATCTAAATAGACTAATGTAGGTTTATGCTTTTTAGCCTCGGCTTCGCAGAGTTGCACATAAGTGCAGATGATAATCCGATCGCCGACTATGCCGCGATAAGCAGCTGCGCCGTTTAACTCTATAGTCTGGCTGTCGGCAGCGGCGCTGATCGCATAAGTTGTCAGGCGGTCTCCATTGCGCAAGTTATAAATCTCTATTTGCTGATATTCGCGGATGCCAGCGGCAGCCATCAAATCGGAATCTATTGCGCACGAACCGTCGTAGTTAACTTCAGTTCCAGTGACACAGGCGCGATGTAATTTGCTTTGCAAGAAAGTCAGTTCCATATCACAGTGCTCTTCATAGTAGATGCATAATACTAATGGTTGCGGGGGCAGGATTTGAACCTGCGACCTCCGGGTTATGAGCCCGACGAGCTGCCAAGCTGCTCCACCCCGCATCGTCCAATAGACAGATTATTCTATCATAAGTAGCATATCCCATACTAATCCATATCGTATCTAATCTGGGAGTTATACTGCCAACAAAAAGTACAGATATCCGATTTTTAATACCACCGCAGGCCTACTGATGCCTAGATATAATTTCTTTGCTAGTCACCCACAATTTGCTAGTCACCCATAAAGAGAGAGGGTCAACAAAGATCATCTAGATGCTACTGCAGTGAAGCAAGATGTTAAGATGAATAACGATTAGTTCTATAAATAAATACGTTGTTCGCCTTGATGATTGATGTTTAGCAAACATCGCTCGCAGATTGCACCGTAGTTTGATTCTTTAAGATCTGCACATCGTTGCCAACATCTAGCACATTTTGCTTGTCCACTCGGTGATATTAAAATACTGAGATGCTCGGTTGCTTGCACAGCATCGCCGGGGGCTTGTGCCAACGGATACGCTTCGGCGTTTGAAACAATGAACAGAAATTTAAGTTCAGCTGCCAGTTGTTTGAGCAAGTGCAAACCATTTTCATCACAATAGAGCTTTAATTCGGCATCCAGAGAGGAGCCTATGGTGCCGGTTTTTCGTAAGTTCTCTATCTGTTTATTCACGGTATCGCGAATTTCTAGTATTTGATTCCACTGCTCCATACTCAGCATTTCATTGTCCGATAAATCAAACAACGCATCGTACCATTCGGCTAAAAAAATGGTTTGTCGTTTCTCTCCGGGCAAGGATTTGCATATCTCTTCGGCAGTAAAACTTAAAATCGGTGCCATCCATCGTGCCAATGCTTGCACGATATGGTAGATTGCCGTTTGTGCGGAACGTCTGGCCGCGGCCTGCGGATGAATAGTGTAGAGGCGATCTTTTATGATATCCAAATAAAAGCTACCCATTTGTATATTGCAAAAATTGTGTAGCCTATGGTACAGGTGGTGGAAAGTATAATTGCGGTAATCGTTTTGTATTTCACGCTGTAGTTTTGCGGCTGTTGCAACCGCCCATCTATCCAGTGCCAGCATAGCACTGGGTTCTATCTGGTCCTGCTCAGGATTAAAATCGTATAGATTAGCCAACAAAAAGCGAGCGGTATTGCGTATTCGGCGATAGGCGTCTACGATGCGTTTCAAAATCTCATCGGAGATGTTCATCTCGCCACTGAAGTCGGTCGCCGCAACCCACAACCTTAAGATATCAGCACCGTATTGTTTAATCACATCTTGTGGGGCGATTACATTACCTCTAGACTTGGACATTTTCTGACCGCGCTCGTCGACAACGAAGCCGTGTGTTAAAACACCAAGGTAGGGTGCGTTGCCATTGTATGCAACTGAGCTCAGTAATGATGACTGAAACCAACCGCGGTGTTGATCCGAACCCTCTAAGTAGAGGTCGGCGGGTCTTGCTAGTTCTTCTCGTACATCTAATATACAGGCGTGTGTAGTTCCTGAATCAAACCACACATCCAATACATCGTTGATTTTTCGGTAATCATCGGCGTCATCTCCCAACAGCTCTTTATGATCTGATTCAAACCACGCTTCTATGCCGCAATGCTCTATCTGCTGTGCTATCTGCTCTATAAACTCGGCACTACGCGGATGCACCGTGCCGTTTTCTTTATGCACGAATAATGCAATGGGTACGCCCCAATAACGTTGGCGAGACACACACCAATCTGGGCGCGCACGCAACATGCCCTTAATGCGGTCTTGCCCCCAGTTGGGAGTCCAATGCACTGTATCACAGGCGGCTGATGCTCGGTCCAATAAATCATTCTTTTTCATGGCTATGAACCACTGCGGTGTTGCTCTAAAAATAATCGGGGTTTTGTGACGCCAACAGTGAGGATAGCTATGTTCATAATCGCAGCTATGCAGTAAATTTCGTTTCTTGGCAAGCTGCTCAACAATTGGCGTACCAGATTTGCGTAGATGGCAGCCAGCTAGAAATCCTGCAGCTTCGGAAAACACTGCATTGCTTTGCAACGGTGTTTGATGTCCAAGCCCATAGCGTTGACCTAATAAATAGTCATCAACACCGTGTGCCGGGGCGATATGCACGCAGCCGGTACCAGCCTCTAAGGTTACATGGTCACCCATGACGACCGGCACATCATAATCGTACAGCGGATGCTTGAGCATAAGTTTTTCTAAATGCTTGCCTTTAACAATATCAAGCGTAGTCGTTTTTTGCCACCCGTATCTTGCACAGCACTGCCCGACGAGCTCTGCAGCGATGATATAGTTTTGCTCACCGTTGTTTACCACTGCATAATCTAGATTCGGGTGTAGTGCCACGGCTTGGTTGGCTGGCAAAGTCCACGGCGTAGTAGTCCAAATCACTACACTAGTCGCAGAGTCTATTTCCGGTGTTAATCTGCTGTTTAAGTCGTCTTTGTTCTGTACACTAAATGCAACATCTACCGCGGTAGACACTTTGTCGCCATATTCAACTTCCGCTTCGGCAAGTGATGAGGCGCATTCTAAGCACCAATGTACCGGTTTATGTCCTTGCTGCAGATAGCCTTTGACTAATAATGCACCCAGCGTTCGTAGTATGTTCGCTTCGGTCTGAAAATCCATACTCAGATACGGATTCTGCCAATCACCCAACACGCCTAAACGAATAAAATCACGCTTTTGCTTTTCAATTTGGCTACTTGCATACTTCCGGCACTGTTCTCTAAAATGCGCTGGATCTTCGGCGGTTTTAGCTTTGCCGTATTTTTTCTCCACTTGTTGTTCTATAGGCAAGCCGTGGCAATCCCAACCCGGAATATAGGGCACATCCAATCCCTGCATCAGGCGGCTTTTAACGATAATGTCTTTGAGTATTTTGTTTACTGCGTGTCCGATATGTATACTGCCGTTTGCATAAGGAGGCCCGTCGTGCAGAATAAATTGCTTGCGTCCGCGTCGCTCCGAACGAACTAAGTCATACAGCCCTATAGACTCCCAATAAGCCAATATTTGCGGCTCACGCTGTGCCAAGCTGGCACGCATCGGAAAATCTGTTTTAGGGAGATTTAAGGTGTCTTTGTAGTCTCCCATCGTAATATTTTATTGTTTTCCTAACAGCGATTTTGCTGCGCTTACATCTTTGCATATCGCATCCTTCAGTTGTGCTGTATCATTGTATCGTTGTTCTGCTCTGAGATAATATCGCGGATAAACGGTTAACCGTTGTCCATATAACTCTTTTGAAAAATCAAAAATATGAGTTTCTATTCGGTATTGTGTTGCCCCTACAGTCGGGCGCACGCCAGCGTTAGCAACTCCTATTAGCTCGGCATTTTGTATTTTTACCGAAACCGCATAAACCCCTTGCAAAGGAGGTTGTCGTTTCCCAAAAGTTAAATTAGCGGTAGGATAACCCAATTGCGTTGCCAACCGATCGCCTTGTCCAACCCGCCCGGCAACGCTGTAAGGTCTTCCTAGCAAGCGATTAGCTTTGTCAATCTCACCGGCGAGCAACAATAGCCGTATGCGCGTACTACTAATGCGCTTATCGTCGACCGTCACCTCAGGCGTGCAACTCACCTCAAAGCCGTAGCGGTTGCCATAATCACACAGCGTATTATAATCTCCTTCTCTATTTTTGCCGAAACAAAAATCATCTCCCACGACTAAATGCCGAGTGCATAGCCCTTTTAATATAACGCGTTGCACGAAATCCGCTGCCGTCCAGTTCGCCAAAGCCGCACTAAAACGCAAGCATACTAGATAGTCAACATCTAAACTTTTCACTAACTCTATACGTTTACGCAAAGGGTAAATCCGTTTAGGAGGAGTATCATTGGTGGCAAAGAACTCGCCGGGCAAAGGTTCAAACATAATCACAGCCGACGGTAGTTTATACTGTTTTGCTATCGCTTTAGTCTGTTGTATAACCCTTTGGTGGCCTATATGCAATGCGTCAAAAGCACCTATGGTTGCCACACATGGGTGATTAAAATTATCCAGACTGTCTAGACTATGCAACAATCGCATTATGATTGTTTCCTAAGATGATTAGCGACATCGGCTAAATTATCAAAGACCAGTACGCTTTTAGGTAGTTTTGAATTAGCTTCGGTTGTAGCGCCTTGTCCGCTACGCACCAAAATCGCTTGCGCGCCGATCTTCTTTGCTGCTTTTAAGTCATTCATCGTGTCGCCGACATAAGGTACTTTCTTTAGGCTGATATTCATTCGCTTTGCGAGATCTTCAAAAAGCCCGGTTTTAGGTTTTCGGCAGCGACAATCATCATCTGGATGATGAGGGCAAAAAAACAATCCATCTATCTGCCCGCCGTTGGATATTAAAAGCTTTTGCATTTTTTCGTGTATCTTAGCCAGCGCCTCGACCGTAGCCAGTTGGCGCCCGATAACTGATTGATTGGACACTACAAAAATACGCCAGCCGGCTTTATATAGCTGAGCAATAGCCTCTATGCTGCCTTCTATGGGTAGCCATTCGTCTGGTGTTTTGACATAGTCCGGCGAGTCATGGTTAATGACGCCGTCGCGATCGAGCAGAATTAATTTCACGGTACTAAACAGTCTATCTGAAGAAATGAAAAGACAATGGCATACAAGTAATTATCAAACTTTATATTACCATTTATATTATACATAACTGCGCTAGCATCACAGTTGCCTGTGCATTATCCTCACCATAATTGATTTGGTAGAATAAGCGCCAAACTATTGAACTCCGTCATGACAATAAAATCAAATACCATTCAAAATATGTTGTTATACCTGCAGCATTATTGGGCAGAGCAGGGCTGTGCTGTATTGCAAGCTTATGATCTTCCAATGGGCGCTGGTACTTTTCATCCAGCAACTTTTTTGAGGGTGCTGGGTCCACAACCATGGCGATGCGCTTATGTGCAGCCGTGTCGGCGCCCGTCTGACGGTCGCTACGGCGACAATCCGAACCGCTTGCAACACTACTATCAATTTCAGGTGGTCTTAAAGCCTTCGCCGTCTGACATACAACAGTTATATCTGGACTCTTTAACTGCTTTAGGCATTGACACCGAGCGAGACGACATTCGTTTTGTAGAAGATAACTGGGCATCACCTACGCTGAGGGCATGGGGCCTTGGCTGGGAGGTGTGGCTAAACGGCATGGAGATAGGACAATTTACTTATTTTCAGCAGGTCGGCGGTATAGAGTGCAAGCCGGTTGCCGGTGAGATTACTTACGGGGTCGAGCGTCTGGCTATGAGTCTACAGCAAGTTGATAATACTTTTAGTTTGTGCTGGTCGGATCAGGTCGACCCACCGCTCTATTATCGCGATCTATTTCATCAAAACGAAACACAACAATCAGCGTATAATTTTGACCAGGCAAATGTTGCCGAATTAAAGCAACAGTTTGACGAGAAAGAGCGAGCGTGTTTAGATCTGCTTGACAAAGGATTAACATTACCGGCCTATGATCAAGTGGTTATGGCATCTCATATTTTTAATCTACTTGATGCGCGAAGAGCGGTTTCGGTAACCGAAAGACAGCGTTATATATTGAAAGTCGGCAAACTTGCACAGCGTATTGCAAAACACATAAGCATCAGTGAGCATAACGACGATTAGTCTATAGCACTCTCCTTGCGAACAAAAAATGCAAAAACAAAATTTATTGATAGAAATAGGCACCGAAGAACTCCCGCCGCTCGAATTATCCGAACTGGGTGAGGCTTTTGCAGCTAACCTGAAGCAGCTATGTAACGACGCCGGATTAGGCGGCGAGCAAGTGCATGCTTTTGTGACGCCGCGGCGCATTGCAGCACGATTAGACGCAGTAGCAGAGGCACAAGCCGACCGGCTGATAACGCGCACCGGTCCGCTTGTAGAAAAAGCATACGATCAAAACGGCAAGCCGCTACCAGCGGCGATAGGTTTTGCTAAATCCTGCCAAGTGGAAGTGTCGGAACTGCAAATCTCTGAACAAGACAAACGTCTTTATGTGCAAAAAACCGTTAACGGTCAGAGCATAAAAGATTGCCTGCCAAAGCTACTAGAGCAGACACTAGAACACCTACCTGCCGGCAAGCGCATGCGATGGGGTAGCGAGGACTACGAGTTCATACGCCCAGTGCATTGGCTACTGGTACTATACGGTGATACGCCGATCGATCTGGAAGTGATGGGGATTGCGTCGGCTAACCATACTTATGGGCACCGTTATCATTGTCACAAACCTCTAACCGTATCGCACGCGGATGATTACGAAAAGATATTGCAACAGCAAGCCAAGGTCATTCCTTCGTTTGACCGGCGCTTGCAAAAAGTGAAATCGCAAGTGATGGCAGCAGCACAATCAGGCGATGTGCAGATGAACGACGACTTACTCTCGCAAGCCACCGCCATTGTTGAATGGCCGGTTGCAGTATTGGTATCTTTTGACCAGAGTTTTTTGAAATTACCGGCGACGGTGATTACTGAGATCTTAGAAAAAGAGCAAAGATGCTTTACCGTTTTAGCTGCCGATGGTGCATTGGCTGCGGAGTTTATCGTCGTATCAAATATAGAAAGTAGCGATATCCAGGCGTTGCGTAGCGGTTATCAGCGGGTGGCTATATCCAGACTAAAAGATGCCGATTTTTTTATCAAGCAAGATAGAAAACATCCGCTAGAGTATTATGCCGATAGCCTTGATCAATTGACTTTTCATCACCGCTTAGGCAGTTTAGCCGATAAGGTAGAACGCATCGCAGCACTGTCGCTTGCCATTGCCCGACATTTATCGGATACCGGTAATGGCTATGACTTTAACGCATCCGAAATTGAACTGATAAAGAAATCGGCGCGCCTTTGTAAGGCTGACCTCAGCACCAATATAGTCTGCGAATATCCGGAATTGGCAGGGTTTGCAGGCAGTTATTATGCGGAGTGCGACGGTGAGGTCGCCGATATAAGCCGTGCCATACTACAGCACACAAAGCCCCAGCGCGCCGGTGACTCATTGCCGCAAGGGAAAATAGCCATCGTACTGGCAATAGCCGACCGACTGGATACTCTGGTTGGGATTTTCGGTAGCGGTGAATACCCCAGTGGTAGTCGCGACCCCTATGCGCTACGACGAGCCAGCCTAGCACTCATACGCATCCTTAGCAAATACCAACTGGATTTAGATCTAGCGGAATGGGTTATCAAGAGCCATCAATGTTATACAGTGGAGATCGCCGACAACGGCATTGCCAAGTTATTGGATTATTTGAAAGAGCGGCACAGACATTATTTTATAGATTGTGGTTTTAGCGGTGATCAAGTAGATGCGGTTAGCGTCGACCGTCCTTTGCATAGCTACGATATATATCAGCGGCTAGTTGAATTGCGAAGGTTTATGGAGATACCACAAAGTACCGAACTTGTAGCAGCCAATAAACGAATACGGAATATCTTAAAAAACAATCGTAGCGAGATTATCAAAGGAGTTGATGTGCAGATAATAAACAACGATGCCGAGTCTAGGCTCTACGAGACATCCGCTGCGCTAAGTCCGCAAGTTCAGGCATTGGTTGAAAGCAGGAATTATTTTGAAGCACTAAAAGTTTTGACACCACTACGAGACCTTATAGATCGTTTTTTCGACCAAGTGCTGGTGATGTCGGACGATGAAAGAGAAAGAAATAATCGCCTCGCATTACTGCATCAAATAGATTGCTTATTTATGCGTATTGTAGACTTTTCTGCGCTACGTTTAGATGAGTAGTTCAAATATGGCTGTCTCCATTTTATTTATTTATCGTTGTTAAATCGTGTATCATATATTCTTTTATAACAATGGATTCCTTAGTAACACAGTGGTTTAAGAAAGTTTTATCCAACGCACAACTGGTAGTGCTGATAGTGCTACTGGTGGCGATTGTAGTCGTATTGAATATAGCGGGCGATATATTAATGCCGTTGATAATCGCTGCGATATTTGCTTATGTATTAGACGGTGCAGTTGAACAATTAAAGCAATGGAAAGTTCCGTCAATGCCGTCACTTACCGTCGTTTATCTTTTGTTCCTCGGCATCTTGTTGTTTATTATATTGGTGTTGTTACCGCTGATGACAGTAGAGATCACTCAATTCTTAGGCGATTTACCCGCCATCGTTAGCCGCGGCCAACAATTACTACTGCAACTGCCGCAGACCTATCCTGAACTTATAGAAGATCAGCAAATCAATAACTTCATTGCCAGTATGCGCGAAGAGATCACCAGTATCGCACAAAGTGTATTGAGCACTTTGCTGGTTTCAATTCAAGGTTTCATAACCGTTTTGGTTTATTTGGTGTTGGTGCCTATGTTGGTGTTTTTCTTCTTGAAAGATAAAGATGTGTTGTTGCGTTGGGCTAGCGGTATGTTGCCGCATAAAGAAAATCGCGCATTGACTACTCAAGTATGGCAAGAAGCCAATCAAAAGATCTCAAACTATATACGAGGAAAGCTGTTGGAGATATTGATAGTTTGGTTCGTCTCGTGGATTGTGTTTGCATTCCTTGGTCTGAATTATGCGCCGTTGCTCTCCTTCTTAGTCGGCATTTCAGTGATAGTTCCCTTTTTGGGAGCAGCGATCATCACCTTGCCGGTAGCTATGGTTGCTTATGCACAATGGGGTGTTTCGTCGGAATTTATCTATGTGATGGTTGCTTATGCGATTATTCAATTCCTTGACGGCAATTTGCTTGTGCCCTTTCTATTCTCGGAAATAGTCAATCTTCATCCGGTCGCTATCATTTCCGCAATTCTTATATTCGGAGGCATCTGGGGAGTGTGGGGGGTGTTCTTCGCTATTCCTCTAGCGACGGTGGTTAATGCGATATTGAAAGCTTGGCCGCGTGAAGCCGCTGCTCAGCAAAGCACAGTATAATAAGTTTGTAGTATTAATTAACAACACAAATCTATGTATTGAAAGCGATGTCGGTAAAGTTCCAAGGCAGTATGGTAGCGATTGCAACCCCTATCAAGGGTAGCTATATAGATTATCCATCTTTTGAGAATTTACTAGAGTTTCATATAGAAAACGGTAGCGACGCTATCGTAGTTGCCGGCACAACCGGTGAATCGGCAACACTTGATATCAACGAGCATCGCGAAGTATTACATTTCGCAGTGGAAGTAGTGAGACAGCGAGTAGCAGTCATCGCCGGCACTGGTGCCAATTCTACCGCAGAAGCTATAAAACTAACCGAGTTTGCCGAGCATGCCGAGGCTGATGCTTGTCTTTCGGTAACGCCTTATTACAACAAGCCTACCCAAGAAGGACTTTACCATCACTATCGCAGTATCGCCGAGGCGGTTGATATGCCGCAGATACTCTACAATGTTCCGGGGCGTACAGCGTGCGATATGCTCCCCGAAACTGTCCAACGATTGTCTGAAATTGACAATATCATTGGCATCAAAGAGACCGTATCCTTATCGCGCATGCAACAGATTAGAGATTTATGCGGTGATGATTTCGCACTCTACAGCGGTGAAGATGCACTGGCTGCAGAGGCGATATTGCAAGGGGCTGATGGCGTTATATCAGTGACCGCCAATGTAGCACCGGCATTGATGCATCGCTTGTGTGTTGCAGCACTGAACGGTGATCGCCAATCAGCCGAAGAAATAGACCAACTATTGCAACCGTTACACAAAGCTTTATTTCTTGAATCCAATCCAATCCCGGTCAAATGGGCACTAACGCAAATGGCTTTAATGACCAATGACATACGCTTGCCGCTAACTATTTTGTCTGCAACACATCGTCAAGCGGTAGCCGATGCAATGAAACACGCCGGTATAGAGTTATGAGAATAACAAGATGCGCAGCGATTATATATGGTATATGCGGCTGCTTGGCGATGGCCGGCTGTTCATCCGACGGTTCGTCCTTTATGGACGATATAGAATTCGGCTTGCCCGGCTTAGGCGAGGGAGTGTATATGGGAGAGGACAATAAAGCATTGCAAGTGCCGCCCGACTTAACCGCTTTGGATGCCTCGAAAAAAATAGGTGTGCCGGGCAGCGAGAATGTAAGTATGTCCGATATGGCTTTTGATAGCCGGGTGTTGCCCGAACGTTTAGATTTGCGCGTCCAGCGCGAAGGTGATGTGATATGGCTTTCAGTCGATGTCGATCCGGTGACCTTGTGGCCCGAGTTGCAGGGCTTTTTGCAACTCGGTGGCTTTGATGTTGTCGCAAGCGATCCAGCCGCCGGCAACATGGAAACCAGTTGGCGAGAACGACAAATCAATGTAGATCAAAAGCGACAAGGCTTAATCAGGCTACGCAATCAGCTACGGGTCAATTTGGAACGAGAACCTAACGCAGTTACCAATGTTTTCTTCTCAGTGCGCGAAGCTGGCTATATCGGCAGCGGCTGGCGAATATTGCCGCCTGATCCCTATATAGAGAGGCTGCTGTTATTTAAGTTTAAGGATTATCTCGCCCGCAATAGGGAGATAGCCAATCCGCAGATGGCATCTTTGAGCGATATAACAACACTGTTGCGCATTCGGAACGCCGAAGGTGTGGCGGTGCTTGAGATAGGGCAGTCGTTTAGCAAAGTATGGCGGCGTCTGAATGCAACGCTACGACGGTCGGACATGAATGTGCGCGCAAGTGACCGCAGTCGTGGCATTTATCTCGTCGAATACCGAGCAACACCCGCCGAGCGCAACGGATCAATAGATAGTACGCCTGCCAACCAATCTTTATTACAACTGCATGTACTCGGTAGTGGCAATCGCACCATCGTAACCGTGCACCCGAACCGAGACAATCAAAAGGTGCCATACGCCACTGCCCAACGCGTGCTACAACGAGTTGTTATGGCGTATCAACCGACTTTGAGATCTTGATGGAAGAGCATAAATGTCCCTTTCAGATGCCGCAAATTAAACAAGATTTTGCCTGCGCATTAGGTGTCGGAGTGACTCGCCGAGATGGCGCAGCCATTGCCTGCCAGTCAAACTCTGCCAGCATACGCTGCTGTGAATTGCATGCACACTTGAAGCAAGCAGGCTTGGCAGCTTATGGGGCGAGCGACGATTTATTGCGAGTACCGCAGAGCTTTTATATTAAGGTACAATATGGAGGTTTGTTAGGATTGCAGAGATTACTCGGCGACGCCCAACGGGATATTGCAGATATATCGTCGCTGGTTGCACAGTTGTACGAGCACTATGGTGCGATTGAAAATATACCCTGCGAGCAAGTGATAACCGACATTGCATCTTACAAAGTGCGGCGCAAGAAATAGAGCCATGCTGGTGAAAGGACAATTTTGATTTTGAACAAAGCAAGGAGTATAAAATGGAAGATACTTTACATCATAAAAATGACGAAACAGGCTTCATCATAGGTTGGAGATACAAATATAAGTTTGAAGCTGGCTATTATTATGACGAAGAAATGAGCTTCGGAGAGGCTAAAAAGCGTGTTGAGGAATTGCACGAAAAACATCCTGATATGACTTTTTGGCCGAAGAAAAAATCAATCACCGCAGCCTTCTATAACCCTGACGCGCACTAATCGGCATCGCCCAAGCAGGTGCAATACAGGATGGTTCAATCATAATGGGTTATCACAGTGGCTGGACTGACTTTATACGACAAACTATGGCAAGATCACCTAGTCTTTGAAGAGCCTAGTGGCGATGCTCTCATTTATATCGATAGACATTTAGTACACGAGGTCACCTCACCGCAGGCTTTTGAGGGCTTGGCATTGTCCAAACGCAACTTATGGCGTAAGGACAGCATCATCGCAGTACCTGACCACAATGTGCCGACCCGCAACCAGAACACCACCATTGCCGATCCTATTTCGCGGTTGCAACTGGAGACGCTGGCAACAAATTGCGCGACACACGGCATCCGATATTACCCACTCGGCGATATGCGCCAAGGTATCGTCCATATTATCGGACCCGAGCAGGGCGCGACCTTGCCAGGGATGACGATAGTCTGCGGTGATTCTCACACTTCCACGCACGGAGCTTTTGCAACTTTGGCGATGGGTATCGGCACCTCCGATGTCGAGCATGTGTTCGCAACCCAGTGCTTGAAGACTGCTAAGCTCAAAAATATGCGCATCAACATAGCAGGCTCGCTACCGTTGGGTATCAATGCCAAAGATTTGATATTGGCGATCATCGGCAACATCGGCACCGCCGGTGGCACTGGCTATGCAATAGAGTATAGCGGCAGTGCTATCAGTGAACTATCTATGGAAGCGCGTATGACGATTTGCAATATGACCATAGAAGCGGGCGCACGCGCTGGTCTGATTGCTTTTGACCAGTGCACTGCCGATTATTTGAAAGGTCGCCCCCTTGCCCCTAAAAATTTATTGTGGGAGCAAGCACTAGGTAGCTGGGAGACATTACATTCCGACGCTGATGCGGCGTTTGACACCGAACATACGATCAACGCAAACGATGTGCCACCGCAGGTTACTTGGGGCACCTCACCAGAGATGGTCGTCTCAGTTAACGATGCGGTGCCGAACCCTGATGAGCAGAGCGATGAGAACAAAGCAAAGAATTGGCGGCAAGCACTGGCTTATATGGATTTGCAGCCCGGCACGCTGATGCAAGACATACGACTGGATAAGATCTTTATCGGTTCGTGCACGAATTCTAGAATTGAAGATTTGCGGCTCGCTGCACGCATCGTCAACAATAAAAAACTAGCAAGCAATATCAAACAAGCGATCGTCGTCCCCGGTTCGGAGATGGTCAAACACCAAGCCGAACAAGAAGGTCTGGACACCGTCTTTACCCGTGCTGGTTTTGAATGGCGAAATCCAGGCTGCTCAATGTGTCTAGGTATGAACGACGACCGTTTGAGTCGTGGTGAACGGTGTGCGTCAACTTCTAACCGCAACTTTGAAGGCCGCCAAGGTCAAGGTGGGCGCACTCATCTGGTGAGTCCGGCGATGGCAGCAGCAGCAGCAATCAACGGGCACTTCACTGACATCCGCCACTGGAATATAGACTAATGCAAAAGTTTCAGAGCATTCAAAGCATCGTCATACCGCTGGATCGCACCAATGTTGATACCGATGCCATCATCCCCAAACAGTATCTAAAATCAGTCAAACGCAGCGGCTTAGGACCCTATCTATTTGACTATTGGCGATACCTAGACCCTGGCGATTTAACCATTGATAACGCACAAAGACGACAGAACTCAGACTGCATATTCAACGACCCACATTATAAGGACGCGCAGATTTTATTGACCGGAGCCAACTTCGGTTGCGGTTCCTCGCGTGAACACGCAGTCTGGGCAATGATCGATTACGGCTTGAAAGCAGTTATCGCCGCTGGCTTCGCCGACATCTTCTATAACAACGCAATCAAAAACGGCTTATTGCCTGTCGTGCTCAATGAACAAACTATTGCAACCTTATTTGACAACACTGCCGACCCGAATTACACCCTAACCATCAACCTAGCCGACCAAACCGTCGCCGATGCCCAGTCGCAATGGCACTTTGATATCGCTGACTTTGATAAACAATGCCTGCTGGAAGGTCTAGACCAAATTGCCCTGACCCTTAAACACGCTGACAAAATCCGTGCCTACGAACTCAAGCGCCGACAAACCACACCATGGTTGTTTGCGGAATAAGTCGCTTGGTTGCACAAAGCACGCCACCCACCATTAAACGATCGCGACAAACCTATGTGGTGAGCCACCGGCATGCGTAGCGTGTCGTCTCGCAACATCACACAGCAAAATGTTATGGTTAAAAACAGTAACAGAGTTCGGCAGGCACTGCCCATCTTACACAAGGCATGTATAATAAATCCTCTTTAACTATAGTCCTTAGGATACTGTAAATCATGGCCGATGCTAAACATATCTTATTACTGCCTGGCGACGGCATAGGTCCCGAAGTAATTGCCGAGGCCGTTAAACTCATCAAGTGTCTGCAAAGCGAAGGGCTAAACATTGCGTATAGCGAAGGATTAATCGGTGGCACAGCCTACGATGCCTGCGGCAAACCATTGCCCGACGAGACTTTGGCGGCAGCGCGGTCGTCTGATGCGATATTGATGGGCGCGGTGGGCGCCCCCCAATACGAGAAATTGCCACGCGAGGCACGCCCGGAGCAGGGGTTGTTGGCAATACGCAAAGAGCTAGGCCTGTTCGCTAATTTGAGGCCGGCGATGTTGTTTAAGCCGCTGGCAACCCGTTCTAGCTTGCGCACTGACCTGATAGAAGGGCTGGATATTTTGATAGTGCGAGAATTGACTGGCGGCATCTATTTCGGTGAACCGCGCGGCAAACATTATAACGAAGACCATCTACACGAGGCATACAACACGATGGTCTACAATGAGGATGAGATAATGCGCATTGCGCGTATGGCATACCAAGCGGCGGCGATGCGCGGTAAGCGGTTGTGCTCAGTTGACAAAGCAAATGTATTGGAAGTGTCTGAGTTGTGGCGAGAGGTCGTCGAAAGTTTAAGATCCGACTATTCCGATGTTGAACTGACCCACCTTTATGTAGACAATGCAGCGATGCAGTTGGTGCGTGAACCCAAGCAGTTTGATGTAATTGTCACCTCTAATCTATTCGGCGACATACTATCCGATTTGGCAGCGATGCTAACCGGTTCAATAGGCATGCTACCGTCGGCTTCTCTAGACAGTTCAAATAAAGGTTTGTACGAACCGGTGCACGGTTCCGCACCCGATATAGCTGGGCGCGGATGTGCCAATCCACTGGCAGCGATTTTGTCGCTTGCTATGCTACTACGCTATTCTCTGGAGATGTCCGACCCAGCAGACCGCATAGAACAAGCAGTCGCCCAAGCACTAGAAACCCATCGCACACCAGACATCGCCGCCGGCAGCAACGCAGTATCCACCGCCGAGATGGGCGATGCTGTCGTACGCTATTACAACCAAGCTGTAGCGGGCTAATGTTTGGGCAAAGCTGTCAAACTATCTGATGCCCCAATGAGAACGCTTGCTATTGGTGATATACACGGCACGCACAAGGCAATGCTACAGTGCTTTGACAGGTCTCAGTTTGATTATGAGGAGGATCAACTGATTGTGTTGGGCGATGTTTGTGATGGTTATCCGCAAGTCAAGCAATGCATAGATGAGTTATTAAAAATTAAGCATTGTCGTTTGGTCATCGGTAATCACGATATATGGGCATTGGACTGGGCGCTGAAAGGTGAGATGCCTGAAATATGGACTCGCCAAGGCGGTGCGCGAACCATCGCTTCGTATGATGGCGAACCTATGCCGAAAGCGCATATTGAGTTTTTAAGAGGCGGAGAACTTTGGATTGAACGCAACAAGCAATTCTTTGTGCACGGTGGCTTCAAGCCTGATGTGCCGCTTAACAAGCATACTGCAAAAATGTTTATTTGGGATAGAACGCTTATTGATACGGCATGGGAAAAACATACCACCAACACCGCATGCCAATTAGGCAAGTATAAAGATATATTTATCGGTCATACGACAACCGAACACTTTGAAACATTAGAACCGCTAAATGTATGCAACATCTGGGATTTAGATACCGGTGCCGGCTGGAGCGGCAAACTGACCCTTATGGATGTTGACACAAAAGAATACTGGCAGTCCGATTTAACACAGGATTTATATGGCGGATTACCCAATCAACTGGCAGCACAATGGAGTGCTTAACATAGCGACTATATGATGTACTATGATACTTTCATAAAATAGTAGGCATAAAATTAGTGGAGAAAAAATTAGTGGAGAAAAAATTGACAGAGAAAAAATTAACGAAGCGGTTCTATGCAGCGGCACGCACACTGCTCTCTAGTTGGATGAAGGCAGTCACCTTTTGCTTGTGCGTGGCAATTATATTTATCGGCACGATGCCGCCCTCGACCTCCATCACCTTATCCGACCATCCCAAAACATTACCGCCATTTCATACCCAAGAAGCGATTGACTGGCTCAATTCTCCGCCGCTACAAGTGGAAGACCTAAAAGGCAAAGTGGTACTCATTGATTTTTGGACTTACAGCTGTTGGAATTGCTATCGCTCTTTCCCGTGGCTAAACACTATGGAAGCCCGCTTCAAAGACGAGGATTTTATCGTCATTGGTGTGCACACCCCTGAGTTTGACCACGAACGAGACCGCAGTAAAGTAGCCGAAAAAATCAAAGAATTCGGATTACATCACCCCGTTGTCATAGACAACGATCACCGCTACTGGCAAGCCATGCGCAACCGCTACTGGCCGGCATTCTATGTGGTAGATAAACAAGGAAACATCCGCCACCACTATGTTGGCGAAACCCACGAAGGCAGCCAACGCGCCCGCATCATAGAACAGGCGATAAGCCAACTGCTCGCCGAGTAAGTGCATAATATCAAAACCCCAGAGCCTTATAAATCTATAGGCACCCCACCAAATTAAGTGTGCAAATTAAGTATGCAAATTAAGTGTGTGCCACCAAGATATTCGCATTAGAGCAGTGCGCCGACATAATGCATATTTGATAAGGTGCTGAAAAAACGACCTTAACTCTGTTAAGCAGTCTGGTCTAGCCTATATGTGCTGATAGATGTTCTGCTTCTAATAGCCTTTATTTGCCTAGTTCTTCTTTTGGGTGGCGTGCTGTAGACATTCCACTTTGGAACTACCAATAGAGAAAAACCTAATTGTCGTAATTTCAGTTCCACTGACTCTTTAATTGTAGTCTTACCATTTTCCATAGACTTCAGCGTTCTTTCAGCTATTTCCAGCTCCTTTGCCAATTCTTTAGGGGTATAGCCCATCTCAGTCCTCAAAAATCTTATCTCATCTCCATTGATAGATTTGGACTCTAGAATGTCCTTAGCAATTAACCAGTGTAAAGCATGTATATTAGGAATTGTTATCACCTTCTCGCCATCGTCATCAGCAAAATGCAACCCATCAATATACACATTTTTTAGCCCACACTCAGTGTAATGGTATCTTTCTTTACTCTCTGCTTTCATTTTCCCACATCACGGTTACTAGTTTAACAGCACAACGCTCTAAGCTGGGTATAATTACGATGCATATTCTTTTACCTCCAGAGTTAGGTGTGTAACCAGCAATTTTATACTTGTATAAGCCCTCATCAGATCTAGTGGTTTCATCAAGGCTTATCAGTTCAAATTTGTGTCTGAGGAGATACAGTATATCAGACATGATAATACCACGCTCGATTAAACGTTGCTTAGCATGTCTAGTCCACGTAATCCGCTCTATTCCGTTATTTCTTTGCAGAAAATCAAATAATTTTTTTTCATTTAAGGGTTTATGAGAGTACATATTATGTTGAGGGAAATAATTCTAACAAAGTCTTAATCATGCTATCAAAATTGTATTATCAACATCGGTTCTATCTGCCACTGCTCTTAAGACAGTGCCATTTCTAGTTTGTGTTTGCGGGTGAGCCAGTCGGGCATGGTTCTGTCCAGCAGGCGGTAGAATTCGTTGCTGTGATTGTGGTGTTTGAGGTGGCAGAGTTCGTGGACGATAACATATTCTATACATTCTTTGGGGGTTTTGATTAAGTCGGTGTTGAGTGTGAGTTGTCCTCTGGGAGAGAGGCTGCCCCATCTTGTTTTAAGCCATTGGATTCTGAGTTTGGGTTTTATGTGTGTCGCTTGGTCAAAGTTATTCCAGCAGTTGTCTACCATCTTGGTTAAATAGACGAAGGCGTGGCGTTGATACCATGTTGTCATCAATTTGCGTATGTAGGTTGGGTCGGACCTGATGCATTGTATATAGAAATAGCCGCTCTTTAACAGCACTTGGTCTCTGCTTGCGAGGGAAATTTTGAGGCGGTATTTTCTGCCCAAATAGAGATGACTTTCACCGCCGACATATTGTCGCGGTGGTGTTCTTGGTTCAAAGCGGTTGAAGTATGCGATTTGTTTAGTAATCCAGCGTACCCGTTTGGCAACGCGCGCACGGATAGTATCTATAGAGTAGACCGCAGGTGCTTTAACGACCACTCGCTTATCAGGATGTACCGCTATCTCCAGCGACTTTCGGTCCATTAGCAATAGTTCGTAGTTGATAACGGTTTCGCCGTAGTGTATCGTGCAAGCGATGGGCTGGGTCATGTGCTGCGTCTGCTTTCAGCGATTTTCATGACTCGGCTGATAATATCAACCACCTGTTCCCCTGGTAGCGATATGTTAAATCTTGCTTTGACATCATCGGATAGGTAGTCGTCTATATCGCTTTTGATAGAATTACAGGCATCAAAATTGCGCCAAAAATCCACTATAGTATTCTCGTTCAAAATCTTTTGAATGTACAAAGCGGTTTCTGATGCTGCCTGTTCGGCAAGTTTGTCGTCAGCCAGCCCCTTAAAATGAGATTGCATCACGCCGAAGTAAGCGCAAGCCTCGCGGTTTTCACGTATCGCTTCAGGGACATCGTCGCGGGTGTTGGAACTCACCTGATTGCGAACATCCATTGCGATTTTCAAATAGGCTGTGTCTATGATTCTCCCTTGCCTAAAATCGTCTATTGCTTGTTGAATCAACTTTGAGAACTTTTCATAAAAGGTGGGGTCTTGGTTCTTAAATTTCTCTTTAAGGGTCTTTTTCGTTGCGTGTGCAATGGCATCGGCTCTAGCTGCGGTTGACCTCACCGACTGATCGTGGATAGGGTTATCCTTCATCACCGCATTGACCGACCGCTCGTCCATTATGTCAATTGGTTCGCTTATTTGTATCACTTCCCTGTCCGCGTGTATATGCCTATCCAGAAGTTTCTCTATTCTATTTTCATAAACACCAAAGTCTATTTTTTCGGCGTAGCGCAACTGAACGGACTTGCGCAGTTTCATAAAATGCTTAAGGTCACCTCTATAACGGTCTAATTCCTGCTCATCAATCTCGGATAAAAACTTATCGCTAGATAGGGCAATGGCGAGAGTTTTGCTATATTCGGTCAGACACTCGTAAAAATCGTCGCGTTTATTTTGATCAGCAAGCAGTCTCTCAAATGCTTCGTTATCATTTTTGTTTGTTATTTCTTTGAAAATATCCCACAAAGCGGCATGCGCTACCGGCAACTTATCTATTTCTTCTCTGATAGAAATCAGTGCCTTGGCAATATCCTCCTCGTCAAAGTCCTTAAAAGCATCATACATTATTAATGCTTTATCCAGTTCCGCCAATACTCTATCGTAGTCAACGATATAGCCATGGTCTTTGCCTTCATAGATGCGATTGACGCGAGCGATGGCTTGTAGCAAGCTATGTTCTCTTAAGTTCTTGCATAAATAAAGCACCGTGTTCCTAGGTGCATCAAAACCGGTTAAGAGTTTATCCACCACGATGATAATTTCCGGTTCTCTCTCGTATTTGAATTGGTCAATAATTTGCTTTTCGTATTCCTGAGGCGTGCCGTACTGATTCATCATTCTTCTCCAAAATCTGACGACTTCAGCGGTTGAGTCATCATCTATTTTTTGATGACCCTCGCGCGTATCTGGCGACGAGATAACCACTTCCGAACTAACACATCCTATATCCTCTAATGCGTGGTGATATCTAATGGCTGTGAGCTTGTCGGGTGCGACCAGCTGGGCTTTGAACTCAGTGTCCTGCCAGTTTTCCCTAAAATGCATACTAATATCCCACGCACGCGCATAGATCACTTGCTCCGTTTTATTGAGCATCCGCGCACGCGCATATTTTCTCTTCAAATCGGCTTTCTGTTCATCCGATAGATCATCGGTGTGCCTCTCAAACCACAAGTCAATGTCCGCTTGGTCTTGTTTTATTCCAACATGCCTGGCTTCGTATAGTAGCGACACAATAGTTTTATCTTTCACTGCTTGTTCAATGGGATAACTTGGTTCTATCAAGCGGCCGAATTTGCGAAAACTGTCTTTGTCTTTTTTCATCAGCGGAGTGCCGGTGAAACCAATATAACACGCATTAGGTAGCATCTTCCTCATTTTCGCAGCAAAGAAGGCAAAGTTTGTGCGATGGCTTTCATCCACCAACACAAACAGATTGGTATCGTCGTCAACATAATCCTGTGCCTTTAATGCCGTATTAAATTTATGTATGACGGTGGTAATAATCGGTGTTTTTGCTTTGAGAAGGGTCGTTAAATTTTTACCCGTAGTTGCTCGTGTTCTTTCCAGACCACATTGCTTAAATGTATTTCCCAGCTGCTCATCCAAATCGGTCCTGTCGGTGACCAGTAAAATCCGCGGATTGCTAATTTCTGTATCTGATATCAATGCTCTCACCATCATCACCATAGTCAACGACTTGCCTGAGCCTTGTGTGTGCCATACGATGCCGCCTTCACGACGGTTGCCATCGTATTGCTTGACTCGCTTTAAGGCATTGTGCACCACGAAAAATTGCTGATAGCGGGCAATTTTTTTAGCACCGTGTTCAAAGATAGTAAAACGATAGGTCAGGTCTAGAAGCCGCTCAGGTCGGCATAAACTATAAATCGCCTTGTCCTGTTCAGTGAGTTGCCTGCCACCCTGGGCGTCTATCTCGTCAAAGTGTTGACGACACTGTGCAAACTCATCAGTAAACAAAACCTCCTTTTGTGCGGCAGACAAAGGTTGATTGACCAACGCTTGGATATCGTCATCTTTGTCTTCGAGCTCTTGCCATACACTCCAAAATTTTTCCGAAGTACCGGCGGTTGCATATTCCGCCTCATTTTTATTGACCGCTAAAACAAGTTGCGCATAAGCAAATAGATTGGGAATATAATCCGTACCTTGATTGCGGATATGTTGAGAAATCGCTTCCTCTACTTCAACCTCAGGCGATTTACACTCAATTACACACAAAGGAATACCGTTGATAAACAGCACAATATCAGGTCTTGCATGCGCATTTGAATGTGCACGCTCAACCGCAAACTCAGGCAACGCATGAAACACATTGTTGGTTATATCCTTCCAGTCAATGTAGTTTAAGTCAAAACTTCGCGTATTATTCTCCACCGTCTGCGTCAAAGATACCGGCAATGTAATGTAGTCATAAATAGCTTCCTGTGTTTTACCTCGCCCGTCACGCCGCACACCCTTAAATTTCTGCACAGCCTCTTGAATGTTCGCCTCCGAGAACAGATACTCTCGCCCCTGATAGTGGATACGATTAATCTTGTGCAGCTGTTCAGTTAAGATACTCTCCAATAACACATTGCCCGTACTGCCGCCACGCACCGCCAACGCCGCAGCAGGCGGCAACACCTGATAACCCAGTTTCGCCAACAACTGCAACGCCGGAATCTGCGACGATCGCAACTCATCAATTTTTAACGACATAACATAACCCTATACTGATACTGAACAACTATAATCAAAACCTTTGATAACCCCATACTACTGTGTGCCATAGTCGTCCGTAACCAGTGCCATTGCCTCCTTCAGTAACTTTCTCTGCGAGACTGGTCCCCCCTTTTAGTATTAACTAATGCGGTTATCATCGTATAGTTCAGGATTTCTTTCTCATATATTTTTCATAATGTTCTTTATAGCCAGTTTCTATAAAAACTTGCCTAAATGCTTCTCTAAATACGTCAGTATCTATTTCTCTATTATCGCAAATATTCGTAGCATCAGAGTGTGCTTCTCTATTCATGTATCGGCAAAATGCTCCGTATTTTTTTGAATCCATAGATTCCAGTATTTTGTGTAGTTTCTTTTTCTCACAGAGGAAGAACGCGAAAAAATACTCAAGTATGTTCCTCATACTAATCGCCAATAAGGCACTGGTTACTTTTTCTGAAGAATCTTTAATTATCTGCCAATATGATTGGTATTCATTTTGTATGTCATTTTCGTCTATGGGTTCAATGAGGGATCCTTGCTTACCTTTTATAACTCTAAAATAGTCTATTGCATTGCTTTCGTTTATCTTTAGTTCATGGAAAAAATATAAACTGTGAGTCAATATAAATAATTGGTAGTTCTTTCCATCAGTGTTGTTCTTTCTATAAAATTTTTCCTTGATAAGCATAGCTACATTGTATATATGTATGTGAGATAAGCTGGATATAGGGTCATCAATAACAATTATTTTATTTTTATCTACCTCATCTGGTTTCTCCCTTCCTAGACATAATTCTATAAAATAAAGAAAGCTAATTATCATTTTTTCACCCTCGCTTAAAGTCTTAAAAGCATTTTTATTTTGTCCGTTTCGGACAACCCTGTAATGTTCTTTTTTTTGTTCATGTTTCTCAATCTTGAAACCTTCCATGTTGAGTTCACGGAGCCTATTGTTTATACTAAAAATAGCATCTTCTATATTCAATGTATAGCGCTGTGCCTCCTGAATAATTTCATTCTGCTTGCCAACTTCCTTTTTTGATTCCTTTATACTGGCTTCCGTTTTCCCTATCTTATTCTTTATCTCGCCTGTATCTTCTTGGTATCTGGTTATCGTTTGATCATAGTCGCAGCGCATTATTTGCCAAAATATATTCTTAATATCTTCTTTAGTTTGCGCTATGTTCTGAATTTGTAGATTATGCTTATCTATATCTTGATTTATTAGGTTTATCGCTTGGTTTAATTTCTCTATATTTCCCTGGGTGCTTTGTAATTCCATCCTTTGGCTTGGGGTATTAATTTTATTTTCAATTTTTTGTAAATTGGCGTCTATTTTTCTTAATAGATTTGCATGTAGGCTATTAAAATCAGTTTTATTTGTAGCATCTTTTTGTATATAGGTATTGTCATCAAACTCTCCTTTGAGGCTGTTAGCTCTATTTTTACTTTCGTTGTATCGTTCTCTTAATTGCCTTAAGTTTTTTAGTTGTTGTTCATAAGTCTCATCAAAATAATTCTTTATCTCGTTGGCTAATTCTTTACTGATAGTTTTCTCCTGACAAAAAGGACATTGCTCATTTTCTGTTATATCGTCAGGTTCATTTATATAACAGACACCCTGACGCACCCAATCGGAATTATTTAACTGTGTAATTAATTCTTTTATCTGGCTATCTTGGTTACCTGTAATAGGTTCTTGAAAAATAGTATTTCTTTCAATAGCTGCGAAGTCTTTTGGTTCCATGCTATTGAGTGGCTTAATAGTTTGCCCATCTTGCAATGCCTGAGCTTCCTTTTCAAGGTCTTCTACAGTTTTACTAGGTTTTGTTTCAGGTTTAGAGATATTTATAATATGCTTAAATAGTTTTTTCTTATCTCCTTTAAAGCCTGCTACACAAAAATCTAAAGGCCTATCTTTTCCAGAATAATTCGTAATTATCTCCCAGATTTTGTCACGAGCTGCTACCTTAAAATTAGCTTCTTCGGTTTCTAAATCTTTCTTTAGAGCTTCTTGATTACTCAAACGTTTTTGAAGTTCTTCCTTTTCCTTTTTAGCTTTTTCAATTTCTTTTTCAGCTGCTTTATTTTGTGAAGACAAAGTAAAAATACCCTTTTGTGATCCTTCTATGCTTTGAAAAATATCTTCAATAAAATTTTGGTTATAGACTAATATCTTTTCTCCATCCTCAAAACCTTCTATAGAGCAGTCACCATAATCTATATCAGGTGGGTTTTTACTTTCATCTCTATTATTTGCTTCATACCTAAGATAATCAGATAAGATCGACTTTCCAGTACCATTAAGTCCATAAAAAAGGTTAATATCCTTGTTTGTTTTTATAGGTTCAGGGTTCTCATCCTTATAAGTTGCTACATTTTTCAGTGTGATTTTTTTAATCATATTAGCCTCCATTTGGCGGTGAGTAGTTTTTGCATTAAGCCGCGTTTTTGTATGCGGTATCGTTCTGTTAATTGTTTCAGTAAAGTAATTTCTTGTTGGGCGGTATTGAGAATTTGAGTAATGGCTTTTTGCTTTTTGATATCGGGCAAGGCAATCGGAATAATACTCAAACTATCAAAGCTGACTGTTTTCCTGACGCTGCCTTGTTCGCTATTTTTAATTCGCTGCTTGGCTTCGTCGGATGATAGCCAATATAAAAAGTAATCATTCTCAATTTTCTCTGGGTTCAATTTGAAAACTGTATACATCGGGCTTATTATTCCGTTATGCCAATTATCTAACCTGGCTATTGAACCGACATTAATACGGGCTGGATTGTATGCATATTGACTGCGTTTAACAATTTTGTAGTTAGAAACATTGCTACTAGCAACTCGTCTTTCAAATTGTTCTTCAGGTAGCACAAAACCACTATGATTAGTAACGCTTAGGACACGGTCTAGCTGATTATCTTTGTTGCGTATTGATACTTCCTCAATAAAGTTTAGTAAACGGGTCATTTTATGATCGGATTTGTTGATTAGAGAATTTACCAACCACTCAAACTGTTTTTTTTTTGCGGCGATTAGGGCTTCGGTTTTTTCAATCGCTGTGTCCCATGTTTCTAATAGAGAGGCGATGGCTTTTTGTTCGGCGAGAGGGGGTATTTTTATATCTTGTGCGTACGCAATATTTCTATTCAAACCAGGCACCGCAGAATCTGAATTTAAACTATTTAACCCAAGATTCTTGAGCAAATAGTAAAGAAAATGTAAATCACATTTTGTGTTTCGTTCTGAGATATAAAAAGTAGTATCAATAGGGAAAAATGATATGTCACTCTTATAAACGGAGCCTGCTGTTCCTTTTCTACCAATAATGATTCCCGGCTCTTTTACTAATGGTTCATTATGCTTTCCAATTAATCCAGCAGAACTAAACACTGGTACATCACCTAAAATCCTCCTCTGCTTTGGCAATGATTGGCCATAATTAAAAACTGCCACTTCACCCAGTCTCATTTCTTGCCATCCTTTTGGTAATATTTGTTTTTTCATCATCTCTCACCAATCTGTAAATACATCACCTGTACATGCGCAGATTCATCTATCAATCCCTTTCAGTAGTTCTCTCATCTTTGTTCGCACTGCACTCAGTTCATTTTCCATTGTGTCTATTTCATTTTGCACCGCATCAATATCTATTTCTTCCTCTTCTTCAAAGGTGTCTACATAGCGGGGGATGTTCAGGTTAAAGTCATTTTTTTTGATTGCGTCCAAGTCAGCTAGGTAGGCATATTTATCAACCTTTCGGCGGGCTTCGTAGGTTTTCAGTATCTTGTCTATGTGTGCATCCAGCAGGCTGTTTTGGTTCTTACCGGCTTGATAGTCGCGGCTGGCATCTATGAATAAGACATCTTTGCGGTGTTGATTTTTGCCGTATTTTTCCCGCGACCTATCAAAGATAAGGATAGCAACTGGAATAGATGTGGTTGGAAAGAGATTTTTTGGCAAGCCGATAACTGCGTCCAGCAGGTTGTCTTCTATCAGTTTGGTGCGAATGCGTCCTTCAGATGCGCCGCGAAATAAAACACCGTGTGGCACAACGACTACAACTCGGCCTTTTTTCTCTGTAGCTGCTTCAATCATATGACTGATGAACGCATAATCGCCTTTTGACTTGGGTGGTATACCCCGCCAGAAGCGATTGTAGGGATCGTTCGCAGCATCTTCAGCACCCCATTTTTTCATAGAAAAAGGTGGGTTAGCAACGATGTTGTCAAACTTCATTAGACGATTTTTATCTACCAGATTGGGATCCTTGAGAGTGTCGCACCACTCTATTCTTGCTGAGCTTTTGCTGTGCAGAAACATGTTCATACGACACAACGCCCAAGTGATAATGTTTGATTCCATGCCGTAGAGTGCATAGTCAGGGCTTGCGACTACCTTTGCTGCTTCAATCAGCAGTCCGCCCGACCCACAGGCCGGGTCACAGATGCGCGCACCGGCACTCGGCTTGCACAGCTTGGCAACGAGTTCGGATACTTTGTGTGGTGTGTAGAACTCTCCCGCTTTCTTGCCGGCATCTGAGGCAAAGCGTTCTATTAAATAGATATAGGTATTGCCGATGACATCTTCCGAGACCCGAGGTGGGCGCATATCCAACTGGGGTTTGTTGAAATCCTCCAGCAGTGTTTTCAGTCGCCGATTTTTATCCTTAGCCTCACCAAGATAGGTTTCGGAATTAAAGTCTATTTTGCGTAATACGCCTCCCAACTTTTCTTTGTTTTTGATCTCAATGGCACCCAATGCCTGATTGATAATATCACCGATATTTGGTTCGTTGCGCTGATTATATAAATCGTAAAAACTTGACCCTTTGGGCAAAACACACCATTTTAGCTTTAGCTTGCGGAGAATACGCGCATCATCGTCGCCGTACTGTTGCTTATAGGCATCATAGTGGTATTGCCATACATCGGAGATATATTTGACAAATAATATCACCAGAATATAGTCCTTGTAGTTGGCTGCGTCTACTACGCCGCGGAAAGTGTCGCAAGCCGACCACGCCGCATTGTTGATGTCTTGCTGTTTAATAGTCGTTTGTTCCATTGTTATTGCCTTATTAGTAGTTTATCTCTTATCTCTTGGTGGATGCGGGTCATTGCCGTAGCTATTTCCATCTCTGATTTTTCCGTTCTAATGTATAGTAATCGGCAATACACTTTTGCTTTTCTTGATACGGGATGATTGCTTGTAGTTTCGCCAATGTTCGTTTGCTTATCATTTTAACTACCGATCCTTCGGAACGCATGCGGAAATATGCCTGCAATACCGATCGCTGTACTCCTCAATAAGAGCAACCCTCTCTATCAGTATCATTATATATAATGTAAGAAAACTTGGATAGGTTCAAAAATTAAAACCATTGGAGGTGAACCATGCAAAAAGATATGCACTTTTGGGGTACCTATGTTATCACTAGAGCGGCGGGAGTTCCGATGAACGACGCCCATACCATTGCTTATGCTGCTCAATATGTAGACGATTCCACCCAGCAAGATAGCGAACAACATGAAGACGGTGGGTTGCTCTACGGTATTGCAACTGCGCATCATGCTTTGAAAAGTGCGGCAAACAGTGTTATTGATCGCGAAGCGCAACGCCGAGTATGGGTGCCGTTTCATTTTATACCGGGTGGCATGGGCAAAACTTTAGCAGAGAAATTACTCTGCGTTAAAGATAGCGAAATCGCCCAAGAGATGATCACGCACCATATTGCTAAGGCAAAAGAAAAAACCTTTGCACTAGAACTTATCGGCATTGCTGCCCATGTCTATATGGATACATTCTCTCACTATGGATTCTCTGGGATTAGTTCCGAATACAACGCGGTAAAGGCGGACTCTTTTAAGTTTTTTAATGTTGAATCAGGGTCGCGGATAGAAAAGTACATTAAAGGTAAACACAGTGCCTTTGTTGAAAAGTACAAAGAACAAATAGAACAAGTGCATAATTTTTTCGCGGGGATAAAAAGTTCTGTAGCGGAAGCAGGTTCTGGTGCTTTAGGACATGCGGGCGTTGTCACCTATCCCGACCGACCTTTTTTACACTGGCAAGTTGAGTTTGAGCGTGCGCGTGCTGATAAATTATCTAATCGCAATAATCCGCAAACCTATCTTGAAGGGTGCGAAAAATTGCACGGCTACTTAAGTGAATTTGCACGAGAGAGATACGAACAACCAGAGATTGTGCCGTTTGAAAATATCAAAGGCGAGGTAGAAAAGATTATCCAATTTCAAGGTGCTAAGGAAGAGCGCATAGATAAATGGAAGCAGGCGATTACTGAAAGGACCGTATATGCTCCTGAAGAGGGTGAAGCGAAAGAAACCAAATATGAAGCGAGTCTGTGGGAGGAGGAGAAAGAAGGATTTCATAATGCCACATCATCTAGCGAGGGTATTGACACGAATGTCTACCGTTTTCATCAGGCAGCCGCCTTTCACCGCTATTATGTCTTAAAGGATCTCTTGCCCAAGCATAATATTGCTGTTTACTAGACTTGCAGTCGATCGTCCACTATCGACTAAGGGCACCCTCACTTTAATCTAAACAGCACAATTTTCTGGTTAAGACAAAAAAGTAGCAGCAATATTCTTGCCAACGAATTTCTCCAATTTTTGTCCTTATGCGATAATACCTTGATTTTGTGAGGAAGCCATTGGTTGGTTTTATCTCGCAAACTGAAAAATATAAGGATGGCTGATGGTGTAATGTGGGGATATCCGCTGGCAAGTGCTTAAGGTCTCCTTGCGCGTCGCTCAATTAACATTTACGCATTGTATATCTAGATGAAAAAAGTCAATATAGCAGTTGTCGGTGCCACTGGGGCAGTCGGTGAGGTCATGCTTGAGGTTCTGCAGCAGCGGGATTTCCCAGTAGATGAGTTGTATCCGCTTGCGAGCAGGCGGTCGGCGGGTGGTGTTGTGCGGTTTAGGGGGCAGGATTGCGAGATTGGTCTGCTGGATGATTTTGATTTTGCGCGCACGAGTATTGCACTGTTTTCAGCAGGTGCTTCAGTGTCAGATGTTTATGCGCCGCGCGCAGCAGATGCGGGTAATGTTGTAATAGATAATACTTCGCGTTTTCGCAACGAGGCAGATATTCCGCTGGTGGTGCCAGAGGTTAATGCGCATGCGGCAGCAGATTATGCGCCGCGGCGGATTATTGCTAATCCGAATTGTTCGACGATACAGATGGTGGTGGTGTTGAAGCCGCTGCACGATTTGTTCGATATCAGCCGAGTGAATGTTGCTACTTATCAGGCGGTTTCGGGCGGCGGGCGGCGTGCACAGGATGAGATGTTGGCACAAACTCGTATGCAGTTGGATGGTGAGGTGGTGCAGACTGAAGTTTATCCGAAGCAGATTGCGTTCAATGCGTTGCCACAGATAGATTGTTTTATGGACAACGGCTATACACGGGAAGAGATGAAGATGGTTTGGGAGACGCAAAAGATTTTGGGGGATGAGCAGATTAAGGTGAATCCCACGACCGTGCGTATCCCAGTGGTGAACGGACATTCGGAAGCAATACATATAGAGTTCAAGCAACAGGTAGATGAGGTCGCCGCTCGTGAGGCATTGGAGAAAGCGCCTGGCATTAAGGTGTTGGATGAGCGTGTCGCAGGCGGGTATCCAACAGCTGTAACCGAAGCGGATCATCAGGATGCGGTTTGGGTTGGGCGTATACGTAAGGATATTTCCCATCCCAATGGGCTCAATGTATGGGTGGTGGCAGATAATTTACGCAAAGGTGCGGCGACCAACAGTGTACAAATCGCCGAGTTGATGTTGCGGGAGTATTTGTAAAGAGAGTTGTTGCGGTTGGTTTTCATGCTCTGATGATGATACGCAACAGCATGCGGTTATCGCGCGATGTTTAATATAGATATAGGGTTGACTAAAATTTTATGGTATGCCTCTGGTGTGCAACGGCTTATGGGGTGTGCGTATAGGTGTCTATTTAGCAGCGCTGTTAAGGTTGCTTATAAAGCAGACTGTTTATGTTACTTTAACAAACGGCGCCTGATGAGGTCTGAAAGTGACTGCATAGGGACACCTCTATGGTTTGCAATGGCACTAGGCAAGGACAATCACACTGGGTTGTCCTTGCGGTGGTCGATGTTGTGGCTGGTGTTGAGTTGTTTTGCGGTGAGTTCGGCAGTGGCGTTGGAGTTGGGCGACCTATCAGTTGACAGCGAGGTCGAGCAGATATTGGATGCCAAGGTCACGCTAGGCGATGTAGCACGCGAGAACTTAGCAAATTGGTATGTGTTACCTACGGATGAGAACGATTATCAGGCGCAAGGGCTTGAGTATCTAAAGAGTTTGCACGACCGCTTGGTGATGGAGATAGTAACATCGGCAAATCCACCTTATATTGCGGTTAGCAGTCTTGTGTCCATCGGACTTGATAGTTTTGATTTAATCGTTCGCATCGGCGACGGCGATAAGATATTGAGTAATACTTATCGGCCAATATTAAAAGAGCCATCGGCACCGCTGCCTGAAATAATCAAAGCGATGACACCTGCTGAGATGTTGAATTATTTGGTGAATAAGCTCGCTACCGCGCAAAACATCCCTGCTGGAGAAGTATGGGGTGAGTTGCAATTATTGACGACTGCCACTGATCCGGATGGCGAATACAAGTTCATGTCGTATCTAAGTTCAGTCAATGTAGACCCGCGCTTTTTAGCTGGTGTAGAAGCAATGCTCAGCGATTATCAAAAGACTGTTTTTGATAAGGCTCGTGCTGAGTCGGGTGATGCTCGTGCAGTCGCTACGATATTATTCGCTCAGCAAGGCTTTCTGATATTAAAGGCATTATTTGGCAAAGCGACTGAGTCTTCACTAGAAGAAGGTGAGACCAGGAGCGAGCAATTAGACTTTGCCCGTGAAAATGCGGCAATATTGCAAAACAAACTTTTTGCGCTTGAGTATGCTAAAGCGCAGCAAGATGCGGCAGCACAGCAAGGACAAGCCGATACGGCGGTTGGTCAAGATAAAAAGTTTCGTTGGTCGGATTATCTGCAGTGGGGAGAGCAGCCGTTGATGACGAACGCTAAATTTTGGATGGTTGTGGCAATGTTCTTAGTTGTACTGCTATTGCTGGAGAGCCTATGGTTACTTAAGAAGCGAAAGGCACTGCCTATTCGGCAAGCGAGCAATGTCGGTCGTATGGGTGCACCGTTGCCGGGGCAAGAGAAATTAGCAAAACTGCGCTCTCCACGAGAGTATGTAGAGCCGCCGAATAATTTGCCCAAAGTCACAGCCGATAAGACTATTGGCAAGCTCAACCAAGCCGAAGCCTATATAGAAATGGGTGACTACGACAAAGCAAGCCGTCTACTCAAGGAAGTAGAGCGACAAAGCGAGGATGCCGAGCAACTAGCACGTCTGGGTAGCTTACGAGATAAAATGAAAAAATGAAGTTTGCTGCTGGCATTGAGTATAAAGGCACCGCCTTTGACGGATGGCAGTGCCAATCGCACGCGCCCAGTGTGCAAGATTGTTTGGAGCGAGCTTTAACGAAAGTGGCGAATAGTCCGGTGCGCACCGTGTGTGCTGGACGCACTGATAGCGGAGTGCATGCCACCGGACAAGTTGTTCATTTTGAAAGCGATGCGCAGCGCAGTGAGCGAGAATGGCTACAAGGTTGCAACGCGCATACCACTAAAGATATTGGTTTGCGATGGATGAGTGTGGTGGATGCGAGCTTTGATGCGCGCAGAAGTGCAATCCGCCGGCATTACCGATATGTCATTTTGAATAGCCTTCTGCAGTCGCCTTTGTTGCACGATCTAAGCACACATATATATAAGCCACTGAGCGAACAAACGATGCATCAAGCCGCACAAGCACTAGTTGGCGAACACGATTTCAGTAGCTTTCGCAGTGCCGGCTGTCAATCTAAGACGCCGGTTAGGCAGGTCTATGCGATAACGGTGTGCCGAGATGGACGATTTATTTATATAGATGTTTGTGCCAATGCCTTCGTTCAATATATGGTGCGCAATATCGTCGGTGTGTTGTTGGAGGTCGGCGCCGGTTCCCAGCCTGAGCACTGGGTCGCCGATGTATTGGAGAAAAGAGACCGAACACAAGGCGGCGTGACCGCATCAAGCAACGGGTTATATCTGGTGAAGGTAGAATACGATACTCGTTATGGTTTGCCCGACGATACGGTGTATCCAAGTTTTTATTAAAGAGTAGGATAAATCGTAGGGGCGGTTCTGCGTGCCACTAAATTGTAGAAGCGGCCGGTGATTTTCACACGACTACAGTAATGTGCCGTTTGTTGTAATTGCACAAATGATTTGCTTGTGTATAGCCTTAGCAGTGTTGTTGAATACATAAATCTACGAGCGTAATATCCGCTGTTTTATGTGCAGGCACGCTAACAATTTTAGTAGCAAGTTCAGTGCACTGTTAGCCACTCAGAAGCATACCCAACAACCCGCCGCCACGCATTAAGATACACATAAAAGGTTCGCAAGATGTCGCCTATTCCTTGCTGATTATTGGCGATTATTGTATATAATAGATGTCGCACTACAACAGTAGGCAATACAATAACTTAATTTATTTGATAATTTTTAGATAGGAGAATGAAATGTCGGAAGCAGACGAATCAAAGACTCTAACTGTGAAAGGTAGGGAAATTAAGAGAGATAAAAACGGTTATCTGTTAAACCCCTTGGACTGGAGCCAGGAAGTGGCAGACGAGATGGCTCAACAAGAAGGCTTAAAAATAACCCCCCAACACATGGATATCATCGTACATTTGCGCGATCGGTTCTTCAATTTTAACGAAGAGCAGCCTAACACTCGTAAGATAGTCAAAGCCATGCAAGAACAATGGGACAACAGCGATCTTTCGGCTAAAGAACTTTATGCTCTTTTCCCTAAAGATCCAAGTAAGCAAGGAGCACGCTTTGCAGGATTACCTGAAAGTCGCCGCAAAGGTGGCTATTGATTAGTTGCTAATGGTAGGCGCGATTGGATTTGAACCAACGACCCCCACTATGTGAAAGTGGTGCTCTAACCACTGAGCTACGCGCCTACGGTACACAAAGCAAAGCGATACTTTAATTTGCCTAGATATTCTGGTCTATAAAAGCAGTTAACTGAGAGAGTGTTAGCATACCCACCTTGGTATCTTTGACCTCACCACCCTTAAACAGAATCAAAGTAGGTATGCCCTTAATACTGTATTTAGACGCTGTCTCTTTATTATGATCAACATCGAGCTTGACTACCTTAATTTGTCCTGCATATTCTTTGGCAACTTGTTCAATCAAAGGTGCGATTGCCTTGCAGGGCCCACACCATTCTGCCCAAAAGTCTACTATAACGGGCATATCTGAATCTAATACATGTTCTTGAAAATTACTGTCGTTTGCAGCGATCATATGGTTATCCATTATTTATTTACCGGTTGATTATTAAAATACCCCGTAGCCTCAGCAAAGCATTGAAACTACAGGCTCAATTATCACAGACTATCTGCTTTTACATAGCAATCTGCGAAGTAAGGTGTCTAATATACTTGCATAAGCAGGCTATGTCCAGTTTTTAGCGAATGCGTGTCAAACCAAAGCACAGATGTCCGCCTTTGCTCACAGCAGAAATGTCCTATTTGCATAGGATAGTTTTAGGATAGTTCTAGGAGAGTTTGGGCGTCTTGGTGCGATGGCAATGATGGCTGTTCTTGATAGGGTATAGGCTAACTTTTCCCCTTAAGCGAGTTGAAAATGCTCTAGGGTCATCAAAAGCACATTTCTGTTTGGCAGAAATAGGACTTTACTACTTTTGTCCCTACAGGTATATTTAATTTTACGCACAGCTTATCTGCTATCTTGTTATAATGCCTATCATACATATAACTAACAAAGGACAATTACAAGGAGAATGTCCTCTTTGGGTTGGTGAAGAAATCATTGCTAGCACGGATGAAAGACATTAAAAACACCCGATGCGTCGGCTTAATACTCAAACACGACGATAGCGGTAAAACTCGCGATGTAGCGATACATCTATGCGATTACCTTAAGCAGCGTTTTGACTCAATCATTGCTTGCGTGCGAGATAAAGCTATCGTATCCGATCAGACAAACATACGGTTTGTCTCTGCAGAGGAATTCAGTCGCCAGTGTGAGCTCGCCTTTTCCGTCGGTGGCGACGGCACTTTATTGCAAGCGAGTCATCTATGTAGCGAGCACGACATTCCTATCATTGGCATCAACCTAGGGCGACTAGGTTTTCTGGTAGAAATATCGCCGGATAACTTTCGCGAACACTTAGACAGCATCTTGAATGGGAATTACCGATTAGAAGAGAGAATTATGCTCGATGTAGCACTGCATAGAAACGGTAGCATAACCGAGAGCTTTACCGTTTGTAACGATGTTGCAATGCATAATAAAAATACTGTTCGCATGCTTGAATTAAATACCCATGTAGATGGCGTTTTTCTAAATACTATACACGGCGACGGACTGATTATTTCAACACCTACGGGTTCTACTGCTTATGCCTTAGCTAGCGGTGGTCCGTTATTGGAACCGACTATGGAAGCGTTATTGGTGGTACCCATCTGTCCGCATACATTGAGCCAACGACCGTTGGTCATAGACTCCAAGAAAGTTATTGAAGTGACGGTCACCGAAAGGTATCGTGACGATACCGTTATTGCTGTAGACGGTCAAATAACCCGTAGTATTGAGAGTAACTCTAAAATCATCATTAAACGTTCCCCACATAAGCTAAAACTAATACAGATCCTGCAACACGACTACTTTACTACGCTGAGAAATAAACTCATGTGGAGTACCAAGCCTTAGATTGATGCTAAGCGCATTAACGGTCGAGAACTTTTTAATTATCGATAGAGTAGTCGCCAATTTTGAACGCGGCATGACAGTCTTAACCGGCGAAACCGGAACTGGTAAGTCGATATTAATAGATGCATTAGAACTAACACTGGGACGACGCGCACAAAGTCATCTGCTACGCCCTGGCGCCAACAAACTGTCGTTGAGCATTGCTCTAGATGTGAGCGGACAAACTGCGGCAATAAGCTGGCTCAAAAAACAAAGCATGGAAAACGATGAAAACAGCTGTGTCATCAGACGGGTTATTAATAGCGAAGGACGTTCGCAAGCCTATATTAACGGTTCGCTCTCGACACTGGAACAACTCAAAGAACTGACCATGCTACTGGTTGATGTGGCCGGTCAGAATAATCAACAACAATTATTAGATAGCTCTCGCCATTTAGCGTTGCTCGATTTATACAGCGACCACGAAGCGCAATTACTGGAAATGCAGAATATCTATCAGCAATGGAAGATGGTAAACGACCAACTCAATCATCGCCAGCAGCAATCGCAAGAAATAGAAATCAAACAGCAATGGTTAACACAGCAATGCCAAGAACTAGAGCAAGCCGCAATCAAAGCTGGCGAATATGAACAAATAGAGCAAGAACACCGCGTGCTTTCACAAAAAGAAAAACTCAAACAAGCACTTGCCAACGCCTACCAAGCACTAGATGCTGAATCCCAACAAAATGCAAATCTGTTGCTGGCTACAGCGTACAACGAATTACACTCCTTGAGTGAAATAGATACTAAACTTCAAGAAGTAGCCGAGTTGGTGAACTATGCACTGGATCAAAGTAACGAAGCAGCGCGCGAGATCAAGCAATATCTAGACCGTATAGATAACACACAAGGTGAGCTTGAGACCATCGAGAGACGGCTGGGTGTTTTGACCGAACTGGCGCGCAAATATAAAACATCAGCCAATCTGTTGCCTGAAAAACTTGAACAGATGAGTCACGAGTTAAAAATGTTGGACGACCCCGAACAAAGTATCGAGCAACTTGAAAAGAAAAGGGATAACGCTGAGGCAGATTATAAAAAAATTGCGCTACAAGTGAGCGGCACCCGAAAACGATCGGCGCGCGTATTAGAAGAGGCAGTATTGAAACTGCTAAAGCAACTGAATATGAAACAGGCGCAATTCAAAATAAACTTTGTCACAGACAGCCATACTACCCCATCACCAAGCGGGCTTGAGCGGGTTGCGTTTATGTTGTGCGCCAACCCAGGTCAAAAACTACAACCCTTGGCGAAAGCGGCGTCGGGCGGAGAACTCTCTCGTATTAGCTTGGCTTTGCAAGTCGCACTGTCAAACCGACGCATGATACCCGTGCTGATATTTGACGAGGTAGATAGCGGAGTCGGTGGTGCAACCGCAGAAATAGTCGGCCGTCTATTGAAGAAATTATCCTCACAAACGCAAGTCTTTTGCGTTACCCATCTGGCACAAATCGCCTGCCAAGCAGACCATCATTATTATGTAGAAAAAGTAAGCAAAGATGGAAGCACCTCAGTGTCGTTAACCAAACTGAATAAACAAGACCGACTACAAGAACTCGCAAGAATGATAGCAGGAACAAAAATCACCAAGCAATCCCTAGACCACGCCCGACAAATGCTTGCGACAACCGAATGAACTAGATACTAGTGTTTCTGCATGACCACGATATACTCGTTGGTCATCGTCGCTGATATAGAACCCGCTTTATTAGTCGGGCTATTCCTACCCGGCATCCTCTTGTTAGGAATAGCTCTGATAAATGTGTTCTGATACTCCACCCCGTGGTGTTCAAAGACCGACTTGGTGATTTCATCAGTCGGCAGTTTGATATCTTTTACTCTGCGATTGCCGACTACATAACATATATAAGCACCGCGTTTTACTACACCAACAACATTAGCGATCGACTTAATATAATCATCATAAAAACTGTAGACCGCCTGCGCTCTTTTTAGATCTTGTCGGGCAATTTTCTCCACTATGCTATCAACGATACCAATCCCCGTTTTTCCTATTTCTTTTATTTTGCCGCCCATTAATTGATTATCCACTTGATTGGCATCGCTTATGCCAAGCCACTGATTAGCCAAGCGCGAAAACTGACCATAGGCTACCGTCGTCTTGCTATCACCGTAGGGGGGAGAAGTGACGACTATATCCATCGAATCTTTTTCTATTGCCGATATATCGCGAGCGGAATTAAAATCATATATATTCGTTGTTGCAGAGATATTTTTAGTTTTTAGCAGATAGCTTTGCAAACCTTTGTGGTTTCTTGACAACTTAGCGGTCATTATTGAACAAACATCAGGGTTGAATTTCTCTCTTTTTATTTTTGACATTCTATACAACTTAAACTCGCCATTCCTAGTTAAGCTGCTTTCCCTCACCGTCTCGCTAAAAGCTATCAAGAAAAATTCCTGTACATTTTTATCTTCTATCGCATCTATAAAACCTTTGACAATTGCCAACTTTTCTTTGGTTTGCGGCTTAAACCAGAAATCAATGTTATGAAATTCAGGCAATGTAACACTAAAGTTCTTTAGCTCAAAATTTAACGCAAACAAAAATTCCTGAAATTCTTTTAGATACAAATCTAGCACTTGAAGTTTTATACGAGTGGTTTTTGCTCTAGCAATCAACCGCGCTAAAGGGTTTAGGTCGGTTCCATAGGCATTGATAGATTTAAGGTTTGCCTCCACCAGCGAAGTACCCGTGCCACAATACGGATCAAAAAGAGTCTTCGCGTTGCTAGCGTATCGTGCAATCAGCCTTTCAGCGACTTGCGGAATCATCATTGCCGGATAGTTATGATAGCAATGCGTATCTGCCTTAGTATCAGCAGTTCTAAAATCCCAACTAAAATCTCGGTATTTTGATCTGCTCCTTGACTGCATGCTAAATTTCCTCGACTCTTGCGAATAACAGGGATAATTTGTTTTCAAATATTCGGAATCCAGTGCCGTGGTTTCTGGCATACGTTGCTTTGGCATGCAGCCTTAAATCAACCAGTCAATGTTCTCAGTAAATGCTCCGAATAATTTTAAATTCTCTGTGGAATTCTGCTGGCGTCAATTTTTCTTATAGTTTTTAGAAAACAACACGCTTACGAGTGTTTTAAGTGCTTACAATTATTTGCCTGACAGTCTACATACATTACCAGTGAGTGATCATTGAGGGTAAAACCGTGCTTTTTGGCAATAGCTTCTTGTCGGTCCTCTATAGTTGAGTCGACGAACTCAATGATTCTGCCGCACTGGGTGCAGACCATGTGGTCGTGATGATCGCCGCGGTTAATTTCGTAGCATGCTTGTCCTCGCTTTAGGTAGCGACGCAGTATTAAACCGGCTGCCTCAAATTGCGCAAGCACATTGTAGATAGTTGCCAAACCGACATTTTCGTCTTTTAAGGTTAGCTTTTTGTGTATATGCTCAGCAGTCACATGGCGGGAGTCGGCTTGCTCCATAATTTTCAATATTTTAAGGCGCGGCACCGTCACCTTAAGTCCTACTCGTTTGATATCTTGCTGGTTCATAATATTTAACAATTTAAGCTACTTATATTATCATTATGTAATGCTCAAACGAAATTATAAGCTATTCCGCAGTCTAGCCATTGCCATATGCAGCGCGATATTGTGTTCTTGCAGTAGTGAGCTGGGTCAGGAATCTAGCGGATTCTTTGGTCGGTTATTCAATCCCGACAGCTACAAGCTATATCGTATGGATATTACCCAAGGCAATATATTAGAACCATCAAAAATTGCAAAAGTAAAGGTCGGCATGACCAAAAGCCAGGTGTACTATTTGTTGGGTACGCCAGTGTTGCCGACCGCATTTCACGATGATAGGTGGGATTATGTTTACTATAACGATGTCTTGCGAAAGGAACTAGAACTCTACAGACTAACACTGCTATTTGATGGTGAGCGCATAGAATATTTACGCAAAACAGAAAATTTGGTTATTGATAAATCCTGAAAATAGCATAGCGATCGACAAACAAATTAATGATTATTAAGCGCTCGGCGGCGGCGGGCCTCTTGCGGACTACATTTTAACGGGCGATATATCTCGACCCGATCGCCTGCTTTAAGTTGCAATTCCAACGATACTTTGCGCCCAAAGATGCCGACCTTGTTATGCGCCATACTAATCTCAGGAAACTCTGCCAATAAACCAGATTGGCGGATGGCATCTATAACCTGCATATTAGGCTGTAGATCTACGCTCACTACTCGTTGCTTATGCACTGCGGCATAGACGACTTCTACTCGTTGCTCAGACAACAGTCCCGTACCTTTGTCGTGCGCGGGTTTGAAAAGCATCAAACAAAGACACCGACACCTTATCAAAAATCTGCTTAAACAATATATATTTCAAAGATTTATTGAACTCGTAGTCGAGCTGAAAAATAACTTTGCAACCACTCTCCCCAAGTGGTTGAAAATACCAATGCCCACTTAAGCTACTAAAAGGACCGTCGGCTAATTTCATATCTATAGATTGCTCAGGTGTATTGGTGTTAATAGTAGTGAAAGATAAATTTATCGTTTGCTTATAGAGTATGCTCAAACGAACTTTAACCGAATTTTCGCTTAATACCTCAGTATCAACCTTGTCGCACCAAGAAATAAACTCCGGATAATCTGACACATCGGCAACTAAATCGTACATTTGACGGCAAGAATAGGGGACTATGGCCTTTCGTGAGATACGACTCATGTCTCCCCCAACTGATTTGCAATAAGAATAGCCAATATCAATATAGGACAAAAATAGCGCGCACTCCAACGCCATATTTGGTAATAGGTATTGGAACTTGAGCCAAACTGTTTTTTGCTAGCTGTAGCAGGTAGCACCCAACCGGCAAATAGAACTATCAACAAGCCGCCCAAAGGTAGCGTGATGTTCGAGGTTAAATTATCTATTAGATTGAATGGAGTCATCTCCCATAATTCGACTTCTTGCCATATATTGAAAGAGAAAACAGTTGCAAAACCTAGCAACCAAATTACCAAGGCAGCGATAGCCGCCGCCGTGCTGCGTGTCCAACGAGTATGCTCAGTCAGCCAGGCAACAGCAGGCTCCAATAACGAGAAAGCTGAAGTCCAGGCGACGATGAAAAGTAATACAAAAAATATGAAACCAAGTAAAGCACCGCCAGGCATCTGAGAGAAAGCAATGGGTAAAGTCTTAAAAATCAAGCCCGGGCCTGCAGCCGGTTCTAAATTAAAAGCAAATAAAATAGGAAAAATCATTAGACAAGCAAGGATAGCAACTAAGGTGTCGATCACAACTATAGTGCTGGTCGTGGCAAGCAAAGGTTCACTATCTGACAAGTAAGAACCGTAGATCATCACTGCTCCCATCCCTAGACTCAACGAGAAAAATGCTTGTCCTAGGGCAACCAAAATTACATCGGGCTGCATATCTTGCCACCTAAACAAAAACAAAAAACGCACCGCCTGTCCCATATCGGCGTTATAAAAATTATAGACAATGATTCCAATTATCAATATCAGCAACAATGGCATAAAATAATAAACAACCTTTCCTATGCCGGCATTAATGTTTCGCATACAAACAATTGCGGTTATCAACATAAATAAGCCATGGTACAAAATCATCTGCTTAGGATCTGCTAAAAGCGTATTGAAAAGATTTGAAAAGCCCTCAACCGACTGAGATTCAAAGGTGCCGGTGGCGGAATGAAATACATAAACCACTAACCATCCTGCAATCACACTATAGAAGGATAATATCAAAACACCGGTGATGATGCCCATCAGTCCGATTACCTTCCAAATCGGGCTGGCTCCATATTCTCTATGAAAACGGGAAAAAGTATCTACAGTATTGCGTTTTCCCAAACGACCTAGCATCACCTCGCTCAACATCACAGGTAATCCCATTACGATGACAAAAAATATGTAAAGTATAACAAATGCACCTCCGCCGTACTCGCCAGTAATATAAGGAAAGCGCCAGATATTACCCAAACCGACCGCCGATCCGGTTACTGCCATAATAAAGACAAGTCGCGAAGCCCATTGGCTATGGGTGTAGTAATTTTTGCTGATCATCATTGGATGAGATATTATTTAACGATTTAGAAACAAGGCTTTATTATAGTGGAATTATGAAGACTAATAAAACAAAACAGGCTAAAACGGCGCAGAACCCAGAAGCTAGGCGCAATTATTTTATATCCGAACAGATAGAAGCAGGCATCGTGCTCGACGGCTGGGAAGTCAAAAGCCTCAGAGCCAATCGCATACAGTTGAAAGAAAGTTATGCTATCTTAAAAGATAACGAAGCGTGGCTAATCAATGCACATATTAGTCCGTTGCCGAGCTGCACTGTCTCGACAACAAACCCGGCGCGCACCCGCAAGCTGTTGCTCAACCAAAGAGAATTACGCAAACTACACGGTAAACTGACGCAGCAAGGCTACACATTAATACCGCTTGATGTGCATTGGAAAAACAATCGTGCCAAAATCCAGTTGGGTCTGGGCAAGGGAAAACACAAATACGATAAACGCATGACTGAGCGTAACCGTAGTTGGAATATAGAAAAACGCAGGCTTCAAAAAATAAAGTTTCGGTGAAAAGTCTGGCTATTTGCGTAGCGGCGACCGCAAAAACCACTAAGCCGTAGAGGTAACCTCAAACTCGTTACTGTAGATTTAGCGTAGCGGCCCTTCTAGGAAAACCTTAGTTCGGACACGGATACCTGTATCAAAACTGGTGGCATCGCACAATGTTTTGAAACCGGGTTGCTATGCTATATAATAAACTAACTAAGCATGTCAAGGAGGTATAGTGGACATGGTACATGTTGATGAGAAAACAAGCAATGTCAGTTTTGCTGACATACTTGTGATATTAGTACTAGGACTTATTAGTATGAGTATAATATTTTTAGGGGACTATCTTGAAAATCCCGTCATCTCCTTATTAGGATTGCTGTTTTTCATAATAGTAATCGGAACTGCTATAGTTAAATTTGGAACTGCCATAACTAATTTTATAAATTCTATTCTAGACCTCAAAGACCGTCTAAAACGAAAGTAGACTCTTATTTTCAACCACTTCTAATTACTTTTCCAGCACAGCACCAAGTGCGGCGCAAAACCGCATAACTTCGTAGGTAGTTTGGTATAGCTCGCTCCGAGATCGTTGCTCTATCGCGAGCTATGGGCTTCGTTTTTTTAGAGACTGTATAATGCCAGAAACATGTAAGCAGGTAGTTGTCTTGATACCTCAATTCAATGCTAAAATCCTATTAATTGAATGGTTCAACTAGTTGGGAAGTTTGCAAAGGGTATATCGGCTTTGCACAAATAAAAGGGTTAAATAGATATGGCCGAAATAGCATTATATAATTTATTGAGACGGATACCCGATGTGTCTGATAAGGAAGCAAAGGAAGCAGTAGATGGAACTTAAATATTTGCGTTGGGTACTTTTCCCTTTGAATGCAGCTATCCTGGTAAAGTTATTTTTTTAATTTATTACGGTGGCAATCAGTGTAGAGAGCACGATAAACTAAATTAGGGGAGAGAAAAATCGCCAGCAGAAATAAGTTTTAATCTGAGCTATTTAGCCAAATAAATTACGAGCGAAGGTTTTAATCTAAAATTTGTGACTAAAACTTGCTAGCGCCCATTTTGTATGACATCGACATCTTCAGGTAGTTTAATTTTAAAGTAATCTCTCTTAAATTCTGTGCCTGTTTGGACATCGTAAAAGCGTATATGCGTAGATTGATCGAAATGGTCGTAGAGTACTAAATACGATAAACGGCTGTTCCTGAAGCCTACATCAAAGTAAATAAAATCGGTGTCATCTTCTTTTGGTTCCAGTCTCAACCAATCAACCGCATCAATCTCGGCATAAGTATTATCGGCTATAGTGTCTACATAAAAATCATCAGCTACAGTGCGTTTATCCAGCAGCAACATCAAGGGTGCTTTTCCTAAAGTGGTCAGTGTTGGGCGGATGTATGCCTGTTTGAGGGGCACATCGTAAATCAATAGATTGATGCCGTCGGTTAAAATCAGATAAGGCTCGGGCAAGACATATTCCCAGCGAAAGCGCCCCGGTCTATGGAACAATATAAATCCTTTCGATTCATCAATCTTTTGACCATCAGCACTGTAAACCTTTTGCTCAAAATTCGCCCGAAATGTTTCGGCATCAAAAAAAATATCCAAATCACTAAATATGTCGGCGACCGCCGATGCATAGAAAAAAAACAGGCAACTCAATACTGCCGCACTAATTTTATACGGTCGCATTAATCTTTGCCCGGCGCTGCAACCAACACTTCGCGAGAACCGTTCGAATGTATTCTGGAGACTATTTTAGCGGCTTCCATATCTTCTATCATACGCGCCGCTCGGTTGTAGCCGACCTTAAGACGGCGTTGCAAATACGAGATAGAGGCTTTGCGCGATTCTATTACAATTTCCACCGCTTGATTATAAAGCGGGTCTTTGGCATCAGAGATATCCAACCCAACCGTAGCCGTGTCCGATGCTTCTATATTTTCTATGTAAGCCGGAGGCCCCTGTTGCCGTATAAAGTCGGTAACTGCTTGCACTTCATTATCTGATATAAATGCACCGTGTACGCGCAGGGGTGTCGAATAACTCGGCATCAAACACAACATATCGCCTTGTCCGAGCAGTTGTTCGGCACCGTTCTGATCAAGGATAGTGCGCGAATCCACCTTTGAAGAAACTTGACATGCAATCCTCGCTGGCACATTGGCTTTAACTAAACCCGTAATGATGTTTACCGATGGTCGTTGTGTAGCAAGTACTAAATGTAATCCGGCAGCACGCGCCTTCTGCGCAAGCCGGATAATCATTTCCTCTACTTTCTTACCTACCATCATAATCATGTCAGCAAATTCATCTATAAAAATAACGATATAAGGCATCGTCTCTAATAACGGTGCGGTTGCGCCGTCTTCGTGCTTATCGGCATCAAACAGTGGATCGGCTATCGGTTGCTTCTTTTTTTGTGCCTTAAGAATTTTATTATTGTACGACCCGATACTACGCACATTGAGGGCAGCCATCAAACGATAGCGGCGCTCCATTTCGGTGACTGCCCAGTATAAGGCGCCGGCGGCTTCCTGCATATCAGTGATCACTGGTAGCAATAGATGGTGGATATGCTCGTACGATTTAAGCTCAAGCATTTTAGGATCTACTAGAATTAAACGAACCTGAGAGGGACGATTACGAAACAATAAACTCGCTAGCATAGAATGCACGGCGACCGATTTACCGGAACCAGTGGTGCCAGCAACCAGTAGATGTGGTAGCTTTTCTAGATCTATAAATACCGCTTGCCCAGCAACATCCTTGCCCAGAGCAAGCGTCAGAGGTGAATGTTGCTTTTCGTATTCGTCCGACCGCAACAGCTCACCGAATTTCACAACGGCTCTTTTTCTATTAGGTATTTCTATGCCGATTGAAGATTTACCGGGGATAACTTCTACCACTCTAATACTGGGAAGCGATAGCGAGCGCGCAATATCCTTCTGAATACCGCTTATGCTACTTGACTTAGTGCCGGGCGCAGGCACCACTTCAAAACGGGTGACTACCGGGCCGGGCTGTGCTTCAGTCACTTGAGCAGTGATTCCGAAGTCTTCTAATTTAATTTCAAGTTGTCGCGCAAGCTGTTCAACTTCGTCTTTAGAGTAATGTGAAACTGCTGCTGCCTCTTGGTCAAGCAAACTCATCGGTGGTAATTCTTCTCTGCCGTCTATCGGCAATGTGATCTGATGCTTCTGGTTAGCTTTTTCTCCGCGCGATAAACTGCTAATGGCACTCCCTATTTTAGGCGGTGTTCGTTGTCGGAGTTTCTGCTTACGCTTTGAAACTATTTGACTGCGTTCTACTGATCGTTCGTGCACTAATAGGCGACTCTGCAGCCATTTTTTTGCATTCACCACGGATTGCGCAGCGACGAACAAACATAAGCCGACCCTATCTACCACCTTCAGCCAGGCGATACCGGTCATTATCGTAAAACTTGCGACAATCAGCCCCAACAATAATATGGTCGACCCCACCATATTGAACAGCGGATAAAAGCTATTCATAACCAACACGCCTAACCGACCACCACTGCTGGCAGGAAGTTCAGGCGCAACAAAATGTATCGTTGCTAACCCACAACACGCAGCGATGGCAAGTGTCGCTGCTAACCAAATAATTAGGTGTCTGTTCCATATTGAACTTTGTTCGTATGCAGGTTTGAACAGCCGCGCAGCACTCATGAATATAGCGAGTGGCAACAACACCATCGCCGGTGCACCGAATAGAAAATAGGCACTATAAGCAACCCATGCACCAATAACGCCGCCTAAATTTCGGGCTTGGTCTAAGGGAATATTATTCGCCCACGACGGATCGTCGACTTGATAACTTAACATAGCAAGTAAAAAGTATAAGCCGACAAAAACAAGAAACCACCCGCCTCCTTTACGCAGATACATTGCCTCTTGATGCCAATTTTTTGCACCGGATCTAGACATCCGGGCTGATGTTTTGCTTCTCACTATTTCCTTTTGTTGATTACATCAAACGCTTAGTATAAATCAATCAATCCAGTCGTTTCATCAAGACCTAGCATTAAGTTCATATTCTGCACGGCTTGTCCAGCAGCCCCTTTGATTAAATTATCAATGACCGAGAAGATAATCGCAATATCGCCATATGCCGGTTTATGCACAGCTATCAAACAGTTGTTAGTCCTGCTTACATCACCGGTCTGCGGATGGCTGTCGGGCGGCATAACATGAACGAAGGCCTCTTGACGATAAGCCTGCTCCAAGCACTGCTGTAGTTGCTCAAGCTCGGCGGTTGTCTTAATGTACATCGTTGATTGCAAGCCGCGAACAATCGGCAATAAGTGCGGCGTAAAACTCAACCCTATTTCGGTGCCAGCGATTTGATTCAACTGCTGTCTGATTTCCGGCCAGTGTCTGTGACCGCTGGCTTTATACGCTCTAAAGTTTTCACTACACTCTGAAAACAGCAGTTCTACATTCGCTTGGCGGCCAGCACCGCTGACCCCTGATTTTGCATCAATTATCAAAGCTGCAGTGTCGGCGTAGCCCGACTCTAGCAGTGGCTTTAATCCTAGTATCGCCGAAGTCGGATAGCAGCCAGGGTTAGCTACCAGATTTGCCGCCGCGATGGCGTTGCGATTTATTTCGCTGATGCCGTAGACTGCTTTGTCCAATAAATGCGGGCAGGTATGCTGTGTGCCATACCAATGTTGCCACTCGGATACATCGCGCAACCTAAAATCCGCTGCCATATCTATCAGCCGTATTCCGGCATCCAGCAAGGTCTCGGCGTGCTGCATCGCAGTACCGTTGGGAGTAGCAAAAAACACCAAATCTGGATTAAGGTCGCGTTGCAAAACATCGCTGTAATGCAAATCAGTCAGTGCGGTCATCCTAGGATGCACCTCGGCAATAGCACGACCTGCGTAAGTACGCGAGATAACCTGCGTGAGCTTGACTTGCGGATGATGTAGCAAAAGGCGCGTCAATTCGTACCCTGTGTAACCACCGCCACCTATGATTGCGACCGCATGCATTATTTGTCCTCTTTGTATGTATAAGCGATTGTTAGTTAAATAACTTTATATTTTATCATCACTGATATTTTGAGTAATTCTATAATTCTGCCACAATAGTCGGATGTTTTTATGGTTTAAGACACTGCACCTGATATTCATGGTCGCTTGGTTCGCTGGCTTGTTTTATCTGCCGCGCCTATTCGTCTACCATGCCATGGCTAGCGACAGCGATACGATTAAACACTTCACAGTGATGGAGCGTAAATTATTCTGGGGAATTATGACTCCCAGTGCGGTATTAACCATGTTTTTCGGTGGTGGCATGCTAATCTACGGATGGGCAGCATATCAAACGCAGTGGTGGATGCATGTAAAACTGTTCATCATTTTTTTGTTATTGGCATACCATATATGGTGCGGAATGCTACTACGGGATTTCAAACACAACCGTAACAAACACGGTCATGTGTGGTATCGCTGGTTTAACGAGATAACCTTTGTCGCACTGGTTGCGGTGATATGGCTTGCGGTGTTCAAGCCGAGCTAAGCATTGTGCGGCGAAAAGCTTTCCAATACCCGTCTATAAACTTGGCGCTTAAAAGCGACGATTGTATCCAGCGGATACCACCAATCCACCCAACACCACTGGTCAAACTCATTGCTCTCAGTCAAGTCAATAGGGTCGTCGGCGACTAACATTTCCAATAAAAACCAAGTTTGCTTTTGCCCTTTATAGGACATCTGCATAGCTGAGGGGAATTCATAGCAGAGTAATTGATCTATAGTTTGCAGCAATTCTACATGATCAGATAACAAACCGACCTCTTCGTTCAGTTCACGCCACATTGCAGTTTCTGCAGACTCGCCTCGCTCTATACCACCTTGCGGAAATTGCCAGGCATCCATTCCGACGCGCTTACACCATAATATCTTCCGGTCGGGACGGCGTATAACCATACCCACACCCAGTCTATATCCTTCGTCATCCTGCATAACTCGTCCTTTGTTGCATAAAACATATAATAATACGCTAAAATTAGGTTATCTGCTCATTGTGCAACCACGAAATAGATACGAATTGCTTTGCATATGGACTTAGTACTCTTTGATTTAGACCATACCCTGCTAGACGGTGACAGCGATTTTAGCTGGGGAGAGTTCTTATGCGAGATTGGCGCAGTGGATGCCCACTATCAAAAGCGCAATAGAGATTTCTACGAAGCGTATACTCGCGGTGAACTTGACATAGCTGAGTATATAAAATTTTCTCTGCAGCCTCTGGCGCTAAACGATATGCAGCAACTGCAGGTTTGGCAACAACGATTTATCACCGAAAAGATAGTACCTATGGTTAGGAACGAGGCTGTAGAACTCGTTGCACAATACCGAAGCAACAAGGATTTTATCGCGATAATTACTTCAACAAACTCTTTTATCACCCGACCTATCGGCAAAATATTCGGTATAGAGACGGTCATCGCCACTGAACCTGAATTGATAAATGGTTCTTTCACTGGCAATATAGCTGGCGTGCCTTGCTTTCAAGAGGGCAAAATTGTTTGTCTAAAGCAGTGGCTTGATAAGCACTCGCTAGACTATCAAAAAAGCTGGTTCTACAGCGACTCTTATAACGACAAAGCGTTACTGTCGTGGGTTGATGAACCGGTCGTCGTCAATGGCGATGCAGAACTGATGAAACACGCCGCCCGAAATAACTGGCGTATGCTTAACTTGAGATAACAGCGCTATCGCAATAGAGAGTAGGCTTGCCTCACCAACCGATATCGTCGCCGTAAAGTTCGGTGTAGCGTTGCTTGAACTCGGTTTTAGAAAAACCATGTTGCTGACCGCCTCGGTGCTCAACCTTATAAGCCGCCAACAACGATGCTATACGCCCAGTCGTTACCCAATCTAGATTTTCCGATAGACCATAAAGCAATCCTGCTCTATAAGCGTCTCCGCAACCAGTAGGATCCTTTGGGTTATCCGAATGTATAGCAGGGATGGAATACACTTTGCCGTTAGTGTGAATCAGCGAACCCTTATCGCCCTGAGTGATGATGAAAGCCTGTAGACATTCGGTGACTTGCTCAACTGTCTTATTGGTGCGCTCGCAGATCATTTGTGCCTCGTAGTCGTTGCACGCCAACCAATCGGCTTGCTCAATAAAATTATTCAGTTCCTCTCGGCTAAACATGGGTGTGCCTTGACCCGGATCAAATATAAACGGGATGCCTGCTTCGTTAAACTGCTGTGCGTGTTGGAGCATCCCGTCACGCCCATCAGGTGAAACAATGCCCACGGTAATACCTTGATGCTGGGGCACTTGGTTAATATGACACTGATTCATTGCCCCCGGATGAAACGCGGTGATTTGATTATCATCCATATCGGTTATGATAAAAGCACGCGGTGTATAGCTATCTTTGATAACTTTAATATACTCCCTACTGATGCCACATTCGTCCATCCATTTGCTGTAATCAGTAAAATCTTTACCCACGGTCGCCATCACATAAGATTGGCAGCCCAGCAATGACAAGCTATAAGCGATGTTGCCAGCACAGCCACCGTATTGTTGATGCATATCAGGCACCAAAAACGACACATTTAAGATATGTAGCTGGTTTGCTAAGATGTGATTCTTAAACCGGTCGTTGAAGACCATAATGTTGTCAAAAGCAACCGAACCACAGACTAATATAGACATAAATATTTAGTCCAACGTAACCATTTCAAAGTCCGATTTTTGTGCGCCGCACTCCGGGCAACACCAATTCAACGGAATATCTTCCCAGCGAGTCCCTGGCTCTATGCCATCCTCCGGGACACCATATTCCTCGTCATAAATCCAACCGCACACTACGCACATATATTTCTTATATTCCATCACCAGTCACGAAAATAAAACTAGAACGGGCTAATTATACAGAATACACACTAGCCACACAATCAACGCACAGGCACAAACTCTGCTGAAAATTGCACGGCAAGCTACGCAGGATTATCCAGTAAGATAAAAGTAACCCGCCGGGTGCGCATTGGAAACGAATTTCCCCTAGGCGTGGCGGGTATTGTTATACATAACATAGCACAACATTGGAGTTTATCGTCTATTTCTGTATGCCTTGCCCACTCTAAGAAAGAAATAATATACGAGAAGCTTTGGCTTGCGCTACAGGTGACAACCCTAAGGATGCAAGGGGATACCCTGCCAGCTAGCGTAATGGCCCCTCCAAGAAGACCTTCACTCGGACACGGATGGCAGCCCGGTCTACTGCTATCGTATAGGTTTTCTTCGTTTCGTCATCTTGCGCTGTGACGACAATCGTAATCGTTGTCACGCGACCTGCGGTTAGCATAATACTGCTACTCGTAGTACCGCTAACCACCGTATCATTATTCACTGTGATAGTCGCATTCGGGTGAGTCGCCGATGGTATCACCTGCACTTGCGCTACTATGCTTTCTACATCTACCGTATAAGTGGTCGTTGTTGGGGCAAAATCCTCAGCCAGTGGAATTGATGTGCCATTACTTTGCGTTAGCACTAAATTACTTAAACTCGCATCACTACTCGGTGCACGGTCTACTGCTATCGTATAGGTTCTCTTCATCTCGTCATCTTGTGCAGTGACGACAATCGTAATCGTCGTCACGCCACCTTCGGTTAGCATAATATTGCTACTCGTAGTACCGCTAAACACCGTGTTGCCATCCACCGTGATAGTTGCATTCGTGTGAGCCGCCGTTGGCATTACTTGCACTTGCGTTACCGTGTTGGCTACACCTACCGTATAGGCCGTCGTTGTTGGGGCAAAATCCTCAGCCAGTGGAATGGGTATGCCATTACTTTGCGTTAGCACTAGATCTCTTAAACTGGCATCACGGCTTGGCGCACGGTCTACTGCTATCGTATAGGTTCTCTTTGTCTCGTCATCTTGTGCAGTGACGACAATCGTAATCGTTGTCAAGCCACCTTCGGTTAGCATAATATCTCCACTCTGACTATCGCTAAACACCGTGTTGTCATCCACTGTGATAGTCGCATTCGGGTGAGTCGCCGTTGGTATTACTCGCACTTGCGCTACTGTGTTCTCTACATCTACCGTATAAGTGGTCGTTGTTGAGGCAAAATCCTCAGCCAGTGGAATGGGTGTGCCATTACTTTGCGTTATCACTAAATTACTTAAGCTCGCATCACTACTCGGCGCACGGTCTACTGCTATCGTATAGGTTCTCTTCGTTTCGTCATCTTGTGCAGTGACGACAATCGTAATCGTTGTCACACCGCCTTCAGTTAGCTTAATATCTCCACTCTGACTATCGTTAAACACCGTGTTGCCATCCACTGTGATAGTTGCATTCTCATTAGTTGTCGTCGGGGTGACCGTTATCGTTTTCGTCGTATTAGCTACCGACACTTTGTAGGTTAGTGTACTGCTAGTAAAGACCGGCATTAATGTGCCTGCCGATACTGTCAAATTACTTAAACTCGTATCTTTACTGTACGGAGCCACAGTCAACATGTAGATCTCGGTCTTTCTTCCATCTGGTTCAGACACTTCAATCGTAATTCTCGTGATATCGCTTTTGGTTAAGGAAATATCTACACTGATGCTACTGATATCAGTGGTCGCTTGCGCGCCTATGCCATCACTACGAATGGTAATAACACTATCCGTAGTAGCCGTTGCTTGCAGGGTGATTGTATTGACCATCTCACCGACTGCCACCTGATAGACAAATCGCTGCGGATTAAACGCAGTTATCAATAGACCATTGGACACCGTGAGCGTGTTCAAAAGTTCACGAAATTGATTGACTAATAAACTGCCGCAGTTAGGTTTGCCGGCGATACCACAGGCTGGGTTATTGCCATCGGGTCCTCTGGTATATTTCAATGCTGGGTATTGTGATGCATTACCAAAATCCCAGTCTGCAGTGCTCCATGCACTGTATATACCCGTTGCCGTAGTGGGCAACCGCAGTTCCCTAATGGACAGATGCCGGCTATTCGTTACATTACTGCTAAAAGAATTTCTGCCGACTAAACCGCCTGCATTATCATTGCCATCCACAGTACCGGTCGCATAGCTGTTGGTTATATCACCATAATTTTGGCCGACTAAACCGCCTACACTACTACTACCAGCAACAGCACCGGTCGCATAGCTGTTGGTTATATCACCATCATTGTCGCCGACTAAACGGCCATTTTCGCCGACTAAACCGCCTACATCAAACCTTCCTTGCACATCACCGGTCGCATAGCTGTTGGTTATATCACCATTATTGTCGCCGACTAAACCGCCTACACTAGACCGCCCAGTCACAGCACCGGTCGCATAGCTGTTGGTTATATCACCATTATTCCAGCCGACTAAACTGCCTACATAATCATCTCCTATGATAACTACATTGAGCAGACCTATATTAGTCATTTTAGAACCAGTGTCTGTATGACCGAATAAACCTATATAATCATCACTACTGGGTCTATTTATCATTAGGTTAGATATCGTATGACCGTTGCCTTCAAATACTGCACTGAAGCTCTGACTTGCCCTGAAGCGCTGACTCCACCTGCCTATCGGCGCCCATCCTTGACCTGTCGTCCACGCCGTATTAATGCTTCCACTGTCATAACTGTTAGCATCGTGAAAGTCTAAACTCAGAACCAATTCGTAACCACGACAGCCACCCTGAGGACAACCGGTCGTTATCCGGGTTGCGGTGCCACTCGCTTTATAGCCAGTCCCATCCAACTGATAGCGTATCGCATCCAATCCCTCTAAGCTACACAGTTCTATCAGACCATCACCATCTTTGTCTATATCCATAGCTGCTGATACACCGTCGTTATCAGTATCCTCTATGAACTGAGTGCAAGAGGGGCGTTCCTGAGCAACCGCAGGTTGCCACAATATAAATGCCACCAAAGCAATTAACAAAAATATGCTTAACGGCAGTGACTCATCATTTTTTATGGTTATATACATATAATAAGTAGAACTACGGGACTAGGAAGTTTTAGTCACAAAATATAGCGTCAAATTATGGAGTGAAGGTTACCTTACTAGAAGTATTACCCACTGGCACTTTCTCCATTGGTAGCCAAGTTCAATCAATTCGCGTTATATCCAAACTCGCCGCGGCTATGCAGTGCACCTTTCCAAAAGTTCTCCCTATGTATGATAGCTTCGTCGCTGGTTTTGAATGGCCAACATTCAATAAGCGTGAATCTGAAATTTTTTCTTACATAATCTAAAGGATTTTCACTTTGAAATATTGCCCGCATACTATCATTTTCTTGATTGTTTGCTAATAGTTCTTTTAGTTCTTTGTTACCACCATGGAGACTATCCACATAGCAACGCCATCTGTGCCATATTCCTGATTCCCCATAGGCCGACCCCACATATTTCTTACCAGTCTGCTTATCAAAAATAACATAAATACCCTTGTTATTCTGCAATGCGGTTCGCCAGTCGTTTCTGTTGGCATTAACGATAGCCTCAAGTTCAGTAAAGTCCAAGCTAACATTCTCGTAGCCACAAAAAGGTTGACCAGAATATCGGGATTTTAAGAGTTCACTAAACTCTAGTTGATCGTAAACGTTTTCTAGGTATAGATACTGTTGTCGCACTTTGTTGTTATAAGTAATTTTTAAGCGACCAATCCATTCCTTTCCCTGCTCAGTTAAATGGACATCATAAAGTGCGCCTACCTTATCTCCTTTAGAGTAAGGATTTTTTACTTCAAATATACCCCCAAATAACCAAACATTTTCACCTTCAGAGTAAACTCTCATAAACGACAAGATGTATTTGCGTGTCCATCTATTTCTTGCTTGATACCAAGCTTGCCAGCCCCACCACGCAGATTCTTTCTCTCCTGCTCTTTCCCCGTCTGCTATAAATTCATCTAAGGGTTCTCTCTTACCGTAGCTTTCCTGAACGGCAGCGTGAAGTTTGTATTCATCCAACTTATTTGTATCTATGTCTAGCAAATTAGCAAGCTCTATTTTAGCCATTGTATTTTTTCTCCTTAGTTAATAATTTTCTCCTGACAAGGTGTCAGGCGCTTGCTACAAACAACACAAAAAGGATGTTCCCGATTATTTCCCTGTCGGGTTTTATATTCACGGGTCGCCCGACGAGCGAGCGGATTTGTGTTGTATGTAGCGTTGAATATAATAGCAAAATCAGGTGTAAAGTCCAAAAATTTATTTAAAACTGAGCCACTAAAGACCAGCGAGCTGATTTGTGATGCTTTGTAGCGTTGGATAATGGAACAGAATTATTAAATGTCAAACCAGGTATATTTAGATTCAAAGTAGAAATGTCAGGCTTTTGAAAAAGTACGCTTTATCCCCTGAAGCTATACCGGGATGAAGAATGTTGTTGTAAACCAAAATCTTATCCAGTGAAAATAAAAATCTAAAGTGGGCGATAATCTCTTTAGATTTTCAAACCCCAGCACAACATTTCGCTGCTTTATTCCCTCATTCGTCGCAGATTCGTGGCATCGTGCAGTATTTCCTCTATAAACCGGCGATGTTATATAATAGGGTATTGGAGGAATAATACTATGTTGATTTTGACTAGACGAGTGGGAGAGACACTTAAGGTAGGAGATGATGTGAGTGTTACTGTGCTGGCAGTAAGGGGTAACCAAATAAGAATTGGCATTAATGCCCCTAAAGGCATTGGTGTTTATCGTGAAGAGATTTATGATAAGAAAAAAGGTGCTGACAAGCCTACCACTGATATTGATGAAGAAAACACCAATTCTGTCACACCGCATTAACGGCGATTGTTACCTGACTACGGAGAGATGGCCGAGCGGCTGAAGGCGCTCCCCTGCTAAGGGAGTATGGGGTTTGTAGCTCCATCGAGGGTTCGAATCCCTCTCTCTCCGCCATCCAATCTAACTGCCGTGCTTACCAACCGAAGCAATAAAAGCCTTCAGGATACTCAATGTGAGATGATGATAGCTGCGCACTGATTGGTCAACTAGTTGTCGTTTCCATTGGTGGTCGCCAAGTGGTTCGCTGCTTAGATCAACTTATCGTAAACAGAGAGCAACCTGAGAAAATCGTCTGTGATAACCCTGAGTTTATGAGTAAAGCCTTGTTTTTCTGGTCGCAGGATACGGGATAAAACTCCATCAACCCGGCAAACCGACCCAAAATGCGTTTATTGAAAGCCTTCATGGCAAGTATAGGGGTAGTTGTCTCAACCTACACTGTGGTTTCGCAGTCTCAAGGAAGCGTACCACATTATTGAGTAATGGCGATACCACTATAACTATGCGCGACCGCACAGTTCCCTTAATTACCCAAAGTCTATAGCGCGTATGTAGAAAATGGCTTAAAGTGAAATCTTATTCATGCGATAGCCCTGAAGAAGCGGGAAGGTCGCAGTCGCTTGAATATCTACACTGTGTAGGTTGAATCTATAGAACGGTACTGCTTGGGGTACTTTTATCTTTTATGGTATATAATTTCTTATCGTTAAGTATGAATACAGCACACCCATCCCAACCTGAAGAAGCGATATTGGTCGCTACCCATTTTGGACACGAACAAGATAACCTAGCACATATAGAAGAGTTCTGTGAGCTGGTTAGTTCGGCCGGTATTTATGGTAAACACCTATTAAAGGTACATCGTTCTAAACCAGAGCCTAGATATTTAATTGGTGCAGGGAAAGCGGCTGAACTGCGCGAACGGGCACAAGCAAATGATATAAGTCTCACCATAGTGGATAGGGACTTAAGCCGCAGTCAGATACGCAACTTAGAACAGTACAGCGGTACCCGAGTTATCAGTTATGCTGGGTTGATATTGGATATATTTGCGCAGAGGGCACGCTCATACGAGGGCAAACTGCAGGTCGAATTAGCGCAGCTAGAATATCTCTCTACGCATTTGGTAAGAGGATGGACACACTTGGAGCGACAAAAAGGTGGTATCGGCTTGCGTGGTCCTGGTGAAAAGCAACTAGAAACCGACCGCCGCCTATTACGGCGACGAGTGGCTACCATTAAAAATGAACTGCAGAGCATTAAACACCGATACCAGCAACGCAGACGGACGCGCAGAAAAAATGCATTGCCGTCGGTCGCACTCGTCGGCTATACCAACACCGGCAAATCTACTCTATTCAGTGCACTGACCACTGCCCAAGTAGACTCTGCTAATATGCTTTTTGTAACACTAGACCCGATTACTAGACGCTTAGAATTGGAAGACTGCACCCTATTAGTCTCAGATACCGTTGGCTTTATCAGGAACTTACCCCACCAACTAATAGAAGCATTCAATGCAACTTTATCTGAGGTTCGGGATGCTAATTTAATTTTATGTGTAGAGGATGCATCGGACGCCAAGCGGCTGGAGAAACGCCGTTGTGTTGAGCAAGTGCTACAGCAGATTGGTGCTGGAGATATTAAATGTATCCGAGTAATGAACAAAATAGATCTATTGGATAACGCAAAAGCCAAGGTCGACTTTAACGCTGATGCTTCGGTTAGAATGATCTATCTGAGTGCCTTAAAAGGTGTCGGCATCAATCTTTTGCGACAAGCATTGCACGACGAAATTGTTGCTAACCGAAGAACATATAGCTTTCACTTGCCGGCTAGTGCTGGTGCTTTACGCGCTGAATTATACGATAACAAAAGGGTGGTTAAGGATCGTTATATTCCTGGGCATGGATGGTTATTAGAACTGAGTTTGGAGCAAATAGAATTACAAAAATTACGTACCCGAGCAATGCTACATAAAACCGACTAGAGCCTCGTCTAACGACATAGTTAGCCGTTGCGTTGCGTTACTGCCGACAACACCTGTATAGTTAGATTTTTAACAGATGATTCTCCCTGCGCTGAATCGTAACTGCTACTTTGTCAAGCCTATCCATAGCAACCCGAGTGTCTGTAGCGATGCCCACATGATTGTTTTTGCGTGCTATAGCTATTGTCGACATGGTTGTGCGATGATACGGATATCATCTCCAATATTCTTTACTTCTTTATAGCTAAAATTAATCCGCTCATCCATCGTTCTTACAACATTATCAAATCTTGCCAATCCTTGACTGCCTGCTCCGAGTATACACGGTGCTAGATACAATAATAGTTCGTCGCACAAATCGGCTTCCACGATAGCACCAAACAACACGCCACCGGCCTCCACTTGTATTTCATTGATCTCGTATTGCGCAGCTAAAGTCTCTAAAAGCTCTACTAGAATGGCGCGTGATTTTATCGCTTGTACCGTTAAAATTTCAACACCTTTCTGTTCAAATTGAGCCATCAGTTCTTTGTCTGCTGTGTTATCACAAACAACTATGGTGGGTGCATCTGAGTTATAGATTTTTGCCGACGGCGAGGTCGTCAATTTTCTATCCAACACCACCCGCAAGGGTTGTCTAACAGCGCCTTTTATATCCAGTGCTTCACTATCAAGCCGTACATTCAGCTGCGGATTATCGGCTAGAACTGTACGACTACTGGTTAATAGGGCAGTGCTTTGAGCACGCCAAAACTGTACATCGCGTCTTGCTGCCTCGCCACTAATCCAACTGCTTGCGCCGCATGCCAATGCAATATGTCCGTCTAGGCTAATGGCCGATTTGATACGCAACCAAGGTCTACCTCGTTTAATGCGTGAGACAAAACCGCAGTTTAATGCTTGTGCCTGCTGGGCGAGCAAACCATGTTCTACTTGCACGCCGGCAGCCCGTAACTCGGCTATACCTTGTCCGTTGACTCGCGGATCAGGGTCGGACATCGCTATGACAACACGCTTGACTTTCGCTTCTATCAGCGATGGTACGCACGGGGGTGTGCGCCCTTGATGCACGCACGGTTCTAAAGTCACATAGACCGTTGCACCGTGTGCTGCATCTGCGGCAGCGGCGAGGGCTAACGGTTCAGCGTGTGGGCTACCGATGCGGTGGTGATAATTTTCTGCAACGATTTCTTCATCACGGACAATCACACAGCCAACCATAGGGTTGGCACCAACGGTGTAGCGACCGCGGGCGGCTAAGGCTAGTGCCCTCGACATGTAGTGATGATCGCGCTCGCTGAATTGCTCCATAAAATCACGCGATTTCAGGGTCTAGTCCCTGAAATCAACCATATACAGGATAGCGTTTACACAAACTTAAGATTTGCTCTTTGACTGTTTTGATTTTGTCTTCGTCGTTAATATCGTCCAATACATCACAAACCAGATGCGTTAGCTGTGCCACGATATTACCATCAAAGCCGCGTGTTGTAATTGCCGGGGTACCAAAACGCAAACCGCTGGTCACAAAGGGTGATTTAGGGTCTTTGGGTACGCTATTCTTATTGACCGTGATATTGGCTCGCCCAAGTGCGGCATCGGCATCTTTGCCAGTTATGCCTTTAGAGATCAAGCTAACTAGCATCAGATGGTTTTCGGTACCACCCGATACGATTTCATAACCCCGGTCTAGCAGAGTTTGCGCCATGACTTTGGCATTACTTTTAACGGTAGCGATATATTCCTTAAACTCAGGTTGCAGGGCTTCCTTAAAAGCAACTGCTTTCGCAGCGATGACATGCATGAGCGGACCGCCTTGCATACCGGGAAATACCATAGAATTTATTTTCTTTTCTATCTGTTCGTCGTGCTGACAGATAATAAAACCGCTGCGTGGTCCTCGCAAACTCTTATGCGTAGTCGAGGTGACCACATGCGCGTGAGGCACTGGGTTAGGATACCCATCACCGGCGACTAAACCGGAAACATGCGCCATATCAACAACCAAGTATGCACCTACCAGATCGGCTATTTCTCTCATCCGTGCCCAATCGACAATCTGCGAGTAAGCGGAAAAACCAGCGATGACCATCTTCGGCTTATGCTCAACAGTCAAGCGCTCTATCTCGTCGTAGTCGAGGAAGCCTTCGTCGTTTATGCCATACTGGACAGCATTGAAAACCTGCCCAGAAAAGTTAACTTTAGCGCCGTGCGTCAGGTGTCCGCCGTGGGCTAAGCTCATACCGAGTATGGTGTCACCAGGTTTACACAATGCCAAATAGACTGCGGCGTTCGCTTGTGATCCGGAATGTGGTTGCACATTCGCATAATCCGCACCATATAATTCCTTTAGACGATCTATCGCCAGTTGTTCGGCGATATCGACATTTTCGCAGCCGCCGTAATACCGCTTATTGGGGTAACCCTCAGCATATTTATTAGTCATAATAGAACCTTGTGCTTCCAATACGCGCGGGCTGGCGTAATTCTCGGAGGCAATCAATTCTACATGTTCCTCTTGTCGCCTACTTTCGGCAGCAAAGGCATCTGCCAACTCAGGGTCGAACGAGGCTATGGTCATATCTTTTTCGAACATTGCTCTTTCCTTATGTAATCTAGATTTAGAATTGCCTTGATGCGGTAAAACCCTATTATACCCGATATCGGTAGGATTGCTTTATATAATAGGTTAAGCGATAACCCAGCAGCAAAGCCAGTATACTCAAATAAATCCATGCCTTTAAGTAGTCGGCGCGTATCAGCCACCAATAGTGTACTAAACCAGCGATAGCGATAACATAAACCAAACGATGTAATGAAGTCCAGTGGTTTTGCAGATATCGCACCGCACGATCATTGGATGTAATTGCCAATGGAATCAACAGAACAAAAGCACCAAAGCCGGCAAAAATAAAAGGGCGATCAAGTATATCTACCGCTATAGACTGTAAGTCAAAAAACTGATCTAGCCATATATAAGTAACGAAGTGACAGCTAGCATAAAAGAAAGTATATAAACCGACCGCTCGGCGGTGACGCAATAACCAGCGCATATTGCTCAGATGCACCACTGGTCTGAATGCCAATACTATGAGGATGAGGCGCAAGGTCCAGTCACCAGTATGGCGGGTAATATATTCAATAGGGTTCGCCCCAAGGTTGTTATTCCAACCGGCGTAGAGCAAATATAAAAAAGGTATCAGACACAAAATGTGTACGAGGGCTCTGCTTAACAGTAGCGGTGGTGCAGCTAGCATAACGGTTGAAATATTAGAAGTATTTTTCCAAGTCCATTCCGCTATATAAACTGGCAACTTCTTCTTCGTAACCATTGAACATCAAAGTGCTCCGTTTTCTAAACTCGCCTATGCGTCGTTCGCGTTTTTGCGACCATCTCGGATGATTGACTTCAGGATTGACATTTGAATAAAAACCGTATTCCTGAGGTGCCGATAGATTCCATGCCGTAGGCGGTTGTTGTTCGGTAAACTCCATTGCCACAATTGACTTGATACTTTTGAAGCCGTATTTCCATGGCACTACTAAACGGAGCGGTGCGCCATTTTGATTAGGTAGCACTTTGCCGTATAGACCTACCACAAAAATGGCGAGTGGATTCATCGCCTCGTCTATACGCAAGCCTTCCTTATACGGCCAATCCAGTACCGGCCGGCTTTGACCGGGCAAGTTCTCACGATCTAGTATGGAACGGAAGGCAACATATTTGGCTCTCGAGGTTGGTTTGCTTTTTTTAATAATTTGGTTGACTTCGAAACCTACCCACGGTATCACCATTGACCATGCCTCCACGCAACGCAAGCGATAAATCCTGTCTTCCAACTGATGCGGTGTGACAAAATCCTCCAAACTGTAGACACCCGGGTTTTCACACTCACCATCCACCGCAATGCTCCACGGTTCAGTCTTGAGGTATTTGGCATTTTTGTGTGGGTCATCTTTACCGTAACCCAGTTCGTAGAAATTGTTATAGGTGGTAATGGAGCGTTCATCAGTTAATTCTTCGTCGATGTTGTAACGGCTGTCTGGTAGATTATCCAGTGGCCCCAGAGCTGCTTTTGCATAAGTCGTCAATGACAAGCCTGCTGCAACAGCCCCACTTTGTTTAATAAATTTGCGACGATTCAAATAAACGGTTTCGTCAGTAATCTCCGAAGGTAGCGGAGTGGAATAGCATTTACTTTTTATTAACATGGCAATTTCTCCTTTAGTTCAACATATTCTACACTAATCGGGCAAATCAATTACGCTATCTGCGTAAAGCAAATTTTGCTCACCAAACCGTAGGGACAATCAATGCATCACGACTCTGTAAAAATATAAATGACCAGTTTGGCAAATGTTAAGCCGGCATTTTAATTTACTTTAAGTCATAGATACTCTCTCCACCCGATAACCGTATCCCTCCAGCAGGCTTAGCACGCCTTCTTTGCCGTATAGATGCAAAGCACCAATGGCAATAAATGTATTCTTCCTGCGTAGCGGTGCTAGCATATAATGCGCCATCACAATATTACGTATGTATAACACATGTTTTAAGTAAGTTTTCTTATAGCCTTTGTCGGCTGAAGCTTGGGATATAAAAAGAGTAGCGAGCGACAACATATTTGACAGGTCTTCCTCAAGATAAGAGTTTATCATCGCCTCGGCTACTACCGGCAAATCGTTTAAGTGCTCAACACGATCTTTTAGCAAAGCTACCTGAGCGTCAATAGGGAAAGCGTAATATGCTGCCATTAACTCCTCGAGAGTCTCTAATTGATACGGTGTTGCTGAATTGTCTATTGCCATTTGAAAAAGCATGTGGTCTAACATAACTTGGTTTATCCTACTATCTTTATCAGGCTTTTCTTCGGATCTATAAATCCCGGATAGTGCATGCATTGCAGCCCACGGCTTTAATTTTTCTATGCGTTCGTCCTTGAATCCGTTCATTGATAGTTTTGTGCGCAGCGATTGATAGGTTTCGGCATCCACGAGTTCATCCAATCGTTGGTCGTTCTCTAACATCATATCTTTGACGATGCTCCTGAACCCTGAGTTTGGGCTAAAGTAGCGTACGCCAGGGAAAGTTTCTATACAAAAGTTTTCTGCTGACAATAAAGCCGTCCTAACGGGTTCCTTCAAATCGGTAACACGCATATCGTTTGAATGTAAAGTCCCGAAAAGGTAACCGACATGTTCACCAGCTTTTGATATAGACCAGAATAAGCCTTCACCAAAACGCTGATTGAGCTGGGTGGTTTGGTCGGTTTTTAACTCTGCTTGCACTGAAGCCGATAATACTGATAACGATATAGTCAATAACCATATTAAAAGTTTCTTCATACCTTCCTCCTAAAATACGCTAGTTAATCTGCTGTGAGGTCTCCATATTTTAACAATGCTTAGCGGATATTGTAATGCCCCAGAATTGCTTGAAAAATATCATCATCTATAGGGCTGTGCGCAATAATTGGCGAATTTTTGAAACCTAGGCGGTCGTGCAATGCTTTCATACTGGTGCTGCCTAAAACTAGTTGTCTTCTGAGCAGAGCAGGAATAGAACTCTCAGTGGTCATCGCATATAAATTGGCTAAGGTCTCGCCGCTTGCCACAGTGATTAGGTCTGGGTGCATATGCTGTTCGTCTAATCGCAAATTTTCTTTAGGTCTTTGCCGACGGTAGACTTCGGCATAATCTACCGTGAGACCTTGGCGAGCAAGTTGTTCTCCTAAATAAGCCAAACCGCCACGACCGCGAAAAATCAAAACAGATCCCTTTTTCAGCTTCTTGATAAATTGGGTTGCCGCTAATGCTTCGCTGCTCATTGCATCGCGTGGGTGTATTGCGTTGGGGATACCGGCTTGCGCTAATGCTTCGGCGGTTTTAATACCGACCGCAGCAACCGGCATAGTTATTTGATAAATACCGTGCTCGTGCAGTAGTCTGGTGCCATAGTAAACAGCGTTGCGACTGATGAAAATTAGCAAGCTATATCTATCAAGTTGCTTGATATGATTGATATTAGCTTCGCTATGCGCAGTATCAATGATTTCCATACACGGAAAACGGATAACCGTTGCCCCTTGTTTGATACAAAGTTCCGATAATCTATCTGCGAGTTGAACAGGACGCGTAATCATCACTCGGCAACCTTGCAAAGGCAGTTGAGTGTTATGCTTATTCATTATTTTGCAAAGACGCAATGATAGTGGCTGCGCCTTGGCTGAGCAGTGCATTGGCGGCTGCTTGACCTAGTTGTTTGTTTTGTTCTATACGACCTTGTCTTTGATCGCGTAAGATGTGTTTGCCCTGTGTATCACCGATTAACGAACTGATATATATATTGCCGTTATCGTGATGTGCATAAGCTGCTAGCGGCATTGTGCAATCTCCGCCCAATGCCAGACTCAAGGCGCGCTCAGCTTGCAGGCAAGCTGAACTGATGGGGTCGTTTAATGCGGTTATATAAGGTGACAGCTGATGTCCGTCGCGCATTTCTATGCCGATAACGCCTTGTCCTATCGCCGGCAAACTTATACGATGCGGAAGCAAGCTACGAATCCGTTCACTCAAGCCCAGACGTTTAAGGCCAGCGGCCGCTAGTATTAACGCAGCACATTCTCCGTTATCAAGTTTAGCAAGCCGCGTTCCTACATTGCCACGCAATGGCTGCACTCGTAAATGCGGATAGTGATGCTTTAATTGGCATTGTCTGCGCAGACTGGATGTTCCGACTATCGCGTGCTTCGGTAGTTCGGCAAGGTCTGCGTAGTGATTGGATACGAAGGCATCCGATGGGTCTTCGCGTTTTAACGCAGCGGCGATATTAAAACCAGCAGGCATCTCGCACGGCACATCTTTCATAGAATGTACTGCAATGTCGGCTTTGTTGCGTAGCAGTGCTCTTTCTAAGGATTTAATGAATAATCCTTTACCGCCTATCTTTGCTAAAGAGACCTCTGTTTGTTTATCTCCCTCGCTTACTATCGGGATAATAGCGATTTTGAGCGTGGGATGCATAGCGGTTAATTGTTCTGCAACTATATTCGTTTGCTTTAACGCAAGCGGGCTGCTGCGTGTAACTATGCGTATCGTATCCATTACTTATCATGTTACGGCAATTAACCACTAAGTGCATCGTTTAATTCCACCAAATTACGCTTGACGCTGGCAGCTACTAACACTATTATGTGTATCTTATGTAAAATTGGTTAGCCATATTTTCTATAGCTGGGTAGTAGCCCAGTAGCCCGCATAGTAGCTGATAGATCTTGCTCTATGGCACCGGTGTGCCGAGTTGCATCAAGTAGACTCTCACTCTGCTTACATAACGGCGGCTCAAGCATAATTTATCGCTGGTACCTTTGAGGGATAGCTCAGCTAGTTGGTTATTCGTACGCCTCAGGCGCTGCATATACGCTTTATTGACTAAAGCATTGCGATGTACTCTCATTAGGATATCTCTGAACTCGTGTTCTAAATTCTTTAAGGTCTCTTCTATCAGGTGTGTACCGTTAACATGTCTTACCATAGTGTATTTTTGTTCACTTTTGAAATAGATGATATCATCCACCGCTATAAGTTCCAGCTGATTGGCAACGCGACAATAGATATGACTACGCCGCCTTTTATTTTGCGGCATCGCCTCCCGAACATATCCGCCATTATCTGGTTGCTGCAACTGGTCTAGTTTTTCTCTGAGCTTACAACGCGCAATAGGCTTTAACAAAAACCCCTTGGCGTTAACCTCAAAAGCGGAATACGCATGCTGACGATATGCGGTGGTGAAAATAATTTGCGGTGAGTTGGCACTTCTATTCATGTGCCGCGCCGCTTCCAATCCATCCATTACTGGCATGTGTATATCCATCAACACTACATCTATATTCAAGGCATTCACCTTTTCAACAGCATCCAGCCCGTTGCGTGCACATGCTGTGACATGGCAACTGGGTATCTGGGATACTAGTTCAACCAGTCTATCGCAGGCGTGTTTTTCATCTTCCACTATCATAATATTGATCATAATATCAATCCTCCTATCGGTATTTTTATGGTTGCGCAATACTCTGTTTCGTATTGCTCTCTCTTAAAGCTGAAGTTATTGCCGTAAACGAGTGCTAAACGATTTTCTATATTTGTTTGCGCAATACGATTGCCGGCAAAAAAATCAGAATATTCAGTATCTGATAAAGGATTACGCACTTGAATAATCAGATGATCTTTGATGGTGGATAAAGAAATAAAAATGGTGCCGCCACCGTCGACTTTCTCGATGCCGTGATAGATTGCGTTTTCAACGAGTGGCTGTAAAATTAGCGCTGGTATTTTAATCACATTTTTTACTTTGTAATCAAGCGACCAGTTGACCTGCAACCGTTCTCTAAGTCTATATTTTTCTATTCCTAGATAACACCTCACTGTAGCTAACTCCTCTTCTATGCTGATATAAATTTCCGATAATAAAATTTTCCTTAATAAATCTGCTAGCTTCTCTAGATTATCCTGTGCAAGCCTTGGATTCTCGTTAATCCGACAAATGGTAGTATTTAGGGTGTTGAAAAGAAAATGGTGGCGTATTTGTTGAGCTAATCGTAGTGGTTCGCTTTTGAGCACAACTTTCATCCACCCTCTAATACCGTATAACAAGATAATGCTCAACAGCGCATCAATTAGCGCAATAACTAGAGAATTTTGCGGTGTTAATGAAATCAGCTCAAAAGCCCTAAAAGTCTCAATTGTTAAGTATGTAATTGAACCAGCGATAACGGCACAGATTATATACACGGTAATTTCACTAGGATAGCGGTGTATATGCCAAATGATTATCGCTTTTAAGCAGGCCGCAGACTGTAGTGCAAGCACTAGAACGAAATAAGCGCTGAGGCTTTGAATATTCCAAGTGTTTATTGTTAAACTCAGAAATGCTGTCTCGAACAAAGCGGCGGTGCAGAATAAAGTAATACAAGTACCTCTATTAGGCCGCAACCCAGTTATATTTTTAGCTTCTATCATACTTACCCCTTTTAATTTTTTTGAATGTTGTATGTGACAAATGCCTGAATGATGCAAGTGCCTTATTTATTCACTTCCGACAGATATAGTTCCATCAGTATACCCTCTTGAAGAGGGTTTATAAGATAGCCCTTTATTGCTAGCAAGGGAATATGCTTGTCTTTAAAAAATATATAAGCAGATGATAGGTGAAATTGAAATTATAGGTTGGCTAATAAATTAAACCGACCGCCTAAAGTTTATTTATTGAAAATTAAAATTTATTATGAGCACTACCGCCACAAACCTTAGTTATCCAGGGAAACAAAAGGTCGCCATTCGGGTGATGCTGGGGAATGTACTACGAAGGGCGGGTTGATTAGAGAATCTTGGGTATTATAGCGTAGCGGTTGCTCTGCATAATCGCTTAGTATACCGCCGGCTTGTTCAACGATACATTGCCCGGCTGCAGTATCCCACTCGTAGGTAGGCCCGACCCGTACATAGAGGTCGGCACTACCGTCTGCTATCAAGCAACATTTAAGAGAGCTATCGGCACGCAACAACTCGTGGTCGCCAATTTTCTCCAGAAGATTTCGTGTAGGCACATTGATATGGGCACGGCTGACAGTAACGATAGGCTTTGCTCGGAGCTGTTTGCATACTGATATTTTGCGAGGTTTTGCATTACCATCTTGGCGATATGCCCCATAACCTTCGGCGGCGTAATAAAGCTGGTCTTTGGCCGGTGTATAGATTACGCCGAGTACCGCAGTGTGGTTTTCTATCAATGCGATATTAACAGTGAAAAAATCATTTCTATGGATAAAACCTTTGGTGCCGTCGAGCGGGTCTACTAACCAATACCGTTGCCACTGCCTACGTTCTTCGTAAGGGTGCTCGGACGAAGTCTCCTCGGATAGGACTGGGATGTCGGGACTTAAAATGTTTAACTGTTCGGTAATCAGGGTGTCTGATTTTAGGTCGGCGATGGTAACCGGCGATTTGTCTTCCTTATAATTTACATCGAAGTCATGATTTTTATAAATGTCCATAATTTCGTGTCCGGCGAGACGGGCTATCGAGCAGACTTGATCTATGTATTGATGATATGTGGTCATCCGCGCGTCCACCTTTTATATCTTTTTTTGCAGTACGCTAACAGCGATTGATAATCTGGAAAATAAAGCTCAAAACCATCTTCTGCCGGTGCATCAAACTCACAATAATCGTTTGAGTGCTCTCTGCATATCTGCGGTCGGTTTTCATATATGCCACAGTTTCCATTTGGAAGTAGGTGCATACATTCGGTGTCAAACAACAAACACCACCCATCACTGTCTTTATAAACGCTGACATTGCGATGCGAGACTTGCCATAGTAAATGTTCAAAATCAGCTTTGCTGCGCGGGGTGTCTATGGCTTGCGTTACATAGGTGCAGCATTTACTGTTTTTGCAAAAACTGCATTTGTTTTCCGGGGTTATTTTTTTGTCGGAAGTTATTTTAACGGGTATCGAAAGTGCTTGTAGCATATTAGGCATATAAATTATTGGGGATTATACATTTAACTTGACACAAGCTAAACTGTTTGGTGACGCTTCATCGACCAGTTAAATATTACAATCTCCAAATCCAGTGGTGGTATTTCCGCTCCCAACCTAGCTCGACTTGGTTTTAGCCGAATTATTTCAGGTGATTAGTATTATAATCAAAGTTATTTTGATTTGTAAAGTTATTGCACGATGCCGCAACTGTTATATTTAGATTCGGCTTATTTAGTGTAAGCTAAACGCTTAGGCATGTGCAATGCCTGGGCAGTCTTGCAGGTTGCCATCCACGCTAGGGTTATTTACTACTCCATAACTTGCTAAAGAGAGAAGGATTAGTGGTCAATAAGAAACGGACCCAGCGTATTTATTTGGAAAATTAGGGTTTGGATGCGGGTTATTTGCCTTTATCGGCAGGCATAAAGCCAATATCATCGCCAATTCTTGAAGTGAATCTGTTCTCCAAAAAAAAATTATCAAAAAGCCTAAAATTTTTTTTGTATTTTTTGTATTTTTTGTATTACAATCTAATTAGTTATGAAACTAATCAGTTATGAAACACGCAATAGCAAGGAGGTTTTATAAATGGAGAACATAAAGAGTCGTTTTGCAATGTATATAGCTTTTTTGGTTGCCATCGCATTATGTTTTTCGGCCACGATAGTTGCCGATGAGCACCCTGATATGCGTATGGTTGAAGAAGGCAAGGCACTAAGTCTTGATAGAAAGAAAGGCAATTGTGCGGCGTGCCATTGGATCGCTGGTGTGGAATCTCCGGGCAACTTTGGCCCGGCTCTAGTCGGAATGAAGATTCGTTATCCTAATAAAGCAGAATTGCGTCAGCTTATCTGGGATATAACTGCGGTTAGACCGGAAGTTGCGATGCCGCCGTTCGGAAAGCATGGGATTCTAAGTGATGAAGATATAGACAAAATCACTGAATATATATCAACACTCTAATGCCTAAACAACAGTTAACTTTGATGGAGGATTGAAAGATGGATAAAACAAGGAGAAAACTGCTCGTAGGTACGAGCGCAGGCTTGTTGCTGGCAAGCTGGTGGCCGCAGTCGTTGTTTGCGACACGCGCATCCGAAGTTGCATTTGGCAGTAAAGCACTGGACGAGAGCATTAAGCAGCTCATCGGCGATGCCGATGTGATTGAAGATCAAGAGCACATCCACATTAAAGCACCGACTATATCGGAGAACGGTGCAGTGGTGCCGATTTCGGTGGAAGTGGATTTGGACAATGTTGACATGATTAGTCTTCTGGTTGAACAAAACCCGCTGCCGTTGACCTCAAACTACCAGTTTCATAAAGCATCGGCACCGTATGTCTCAACGCGGATTAAAATGTTGAAGACATCTAATGTCGTTGCGTTGGTAACTGCGGATGGTAAACACTACAAAGCAACCGAGCTCGTCAAGGTGACGATCGGCGGTTGCGGCGGTTAGTCATAAGGAGGTAGTTATGGCAGACTCTATGAAGATTCGTACCACTATGGAAGGTGATTATATTGAGGTCAAAGCCTTGATTAAACACCCTATGGAAACGGGTATCAGAAAAGACAAGGCGGGCAACCCTATTCCCGCTCATTATATTGAAGACTTAACTGCCGAAGCTAATGGCAAAGTGGTTTTTTCCGCTGAGTGGGGATCAGGTATTGCAACCAATCCCTACATCTCTTTTAAGTTTAAGGGAGCTAAGGCTGGCGACATGTTAACGCTTAGTTGGAAAGATAACAAAGGTGAGTCGGATTCTCTGACTGTGCCTATTAAGTAGGAGAAATGTACTATGAAAACGAAATATATTTTAATTACTTTTGCAGTAGCCATTGCTATGGTGATAGGTGGTTTGGCGACAGCCGATTACCAGGATGATATCGCACATTATCAAGCCTACATAAAAAATAAGTTTCCCAACATTGATCCTGCCGAATTCGCAAACGGGGCTTATGCGTTTAGCGAAGATTGGCGTGCCAATTGGGAGGCGATAGAGGAGTTCCCGCCGTATGGTATTTATGTAGATGATGGTGAAGAAATGTGGAACACACCGTTTGCCAACGGCAAAGGCTATAAAGACTGTTTCCCAGATGGGCCGGCGATTAGAGGTAAATACCCACATTGGGATAGCGAACAGGGTATGGTGATGACATTGGCTTTGGCAATTAACCAATGCCGCGAGAAAAATGGTGAGGAGCCTCTGGCTTATATGAAAGGTCCGATAGCATCGTTATTGGCATATATCGCTTATCAGAGTCGCGGGCAGGTGACGAATGTCGTGGTGCCAGAAGATGACCCAAGAGCGATGCAGGCTTATAAAAATGGCAAGGAGTTTTACTTCCAGAGGCGTGGGCAGTTGAACTTCTCATGTGCGCATTGTCATTTCGACGCTGCTAGCAAGAACTTGAGAACTGATGTGCTCAGCGCGGCAGTAGGACAGACGACTGGGTGGCCGGTCTATAGATCCAAGTGGAACGAACTTGGCACTTTGCATCGTCGCTATTCGGGCTGCAACAAACAAGTGCGCTCCAAACCTTTTCCTGCGCAAGGCGAAGAATACCGCAACTTGGAATATTTTCACACATCGCTGAGCAACGGTTACAAATTTAATGGTCCTTCGGCTAGAAAATAAAAGAGGAGACAAAATGTTTGATACGAAACTAATCGGCTATACGATAGGCTTGTTTTTATTGATGTTCGTTGCGGTTAGTGTTGCTGACACTGACTTTGAAAAAATGATTAACGAAGCGGTGGCAGCGCAGAAGAAAGCGAACGATGTAGGTGGCGAGTGGCGCGATGTTCAATTAACGATAGATAACGCCAGAAAAGAGATGGCTGCGGGTAACAAAGAAGAAGCGATGAAATTAGCGCAAAAAGCTAAGATGCATAGCGAGTTGGGCTACGAACAAGCGCGTTCGCAAATGGGTAAAATTCAAATCCCAACCTATCTGCAACGCTAAACGAATAGACCTTCGTTCGCATCGGGAGGTTGTATGAACTTGACCCGTCGGCAATTCATCGCATTGATGTCTACTGCCGCCGCCGCTGGCTTGTTGCCGCGTGGTGCATCGTTTGCGGCGGCTGGGGACTTCTACGATTTTCCGTTCTCTGGCAATGTTCGTCTATTGCACTTCACAGATTGCCACGCCCAACTGCTACCAATTTATTTTCGTGAACCAAATGCTAATATCGGCATCGGCGAAGCATCTGGGCGAGTTCCGCATCTGGTCGGTGAACATCTGCTCAAGCGATACCCAAATTTAAGCGAACCTTATATACACGCGTTAACCTATCTAAACTTTACTGAGGATGCTCGACGCTTTGGTAAAGTCGGTGGCTTTGCGCATCTGTCAACTTTGGTTAAGCAGCTACGCGCTGCGGCAGGCGAAAACCGCACCTTGCTACTTGACGGCGGTGATACTTGGCAGGGTTCGGGCACTGCGTATTGGACGCGTGGCAAGGATATGGTGGGTGCGTGCAATCTACTCGGCGTGGATGTGATGACTGGGCATTGGGAGTTCACTTACAACGACGACGAAATTCTGCAACAGCTAAAAGAAGTAAACGGTGATTTTGTTGCTCATAATGTACGGTTAACTGAGGAGGGGCTGTTTGACGGTAAACCAGCTTATGATGAGGCGAGTGGGCATGTATTCCCACCGTATGTTATCAAAGATATGGCAGGCGTGCGCGTGGCGGTGATTGGGCAAGCATATCCTTATACACCTATTTCAAACCCCAGGCGATTTATTCCCCACTGGACTTTTGGCATACGCGAAGCAGAATTGCAGGAGCTGGTCACAGAGATACGAGAACGAGAAAAACCAAGCGTGGTCGTATTGCTATCGCATAATGGTGCCGATATAGATCTGAAATTGGCATCACGGGTTGAAGGCATTGATGTGATACTGGGTGGGCACACCCACGATGGCGTAGTGGAAGCGGTCGAAGTTGCCAATCGTAGCGGTCGCACATTGGTTAGCAACGGAGGCTCCAACGGCAAGTTCCTGGGTGTTATGGATCTGCATGTAAAAAATAACAAAGTAGCCGACTACCATTATCGTCTATTGCCGGTTTTTGCTAATCTATTGCCAGCCGATAAAGAAATGCAGGCCTACATAGATCAGGTGCGCGCACCTTATGCTGAAAAACTTGGAGAGCAGCTTGCGGTGGCAGACGATTTGTTGTATCGCCGTGGTAACTTCAATGGCACTTTTGACCAGCTGATTTGCGAGGCTTTAGCCGAGCGTCTGGATACCCAGATTGCTTTGTCTCCGGGCTTTAGATGGGGCACGACGGTGCTACCAGGACAAGCTGTCTCTATGGAGCATGTTTTGGATCAGACTTGCATGACATACCCGGAGACTTATGCCACCGAAATGACTGGTCAGCAGTTAAAATTAATATTCGAAGATGTATGCGATAATCTTTTCAATACCGACCCATATCTACAGCAAGGCGGGGATATGGTGCGTGTTACTGGTATGAACTATGTCTGCGACCCGACTGCCAGCATGGGAAATAGAATTAGTGATATGCAGCTGGATAACGGTAAAGCTATCGAAGCTGACAAAAGTTATAGAGTGTCGGGTTGGGCGACTGTCGGTTCGCAATCGCCAGGAGCACCGGTGTGGGATGTAGTCGCCGATTACCTACGCGATAAAAAGATTGCGTCGGTTAACAAACTGAATACACCCAAACTGGTCAACATGGCGCATAACTTAGGATGGAGCACATAAATGAAAACTAATACAAAATACACAAAACAAGTAACTGAAAATATTGCTAGAAGTATTTTAGCAACCGTGATCTCATTATTTTTAGTGGTCGGTTCTTCGGTGGCTAACGAAGATCAGCCGCTGTTTTTAGAAACCAGACAACTGACTGTTGATGCGTTGATGAAAATCGGCAATGCGACATTGGCGGATTGTACCCAGCGCGGTTTTAAGGTGGGTGTGAGTATCACATCTAGAGAGGGGCAACTGCTTTATTTTATCCGTCACCCATTGGCTGGACCGCACACCCCAATGGTGAGCCGCACCAAAGCCTATACTTCTGCGACGATGGGTGTTGCTACCTCTACGCTGACTGATGAAGGTGCGCAGAAGCTCAATCATTTTAGGAATGTCACTTCTCTGGGTGGTGGTGTGCCTATAGAGATTGCAGGGCATCTATACGGAGCCGTTGGTGTGTCTGGTGCAACCTCCCAGGCTGACGAAGAATGTGCCAGAGTGGGAATTAAAACTGTAGCAGAGGATTTAGAGTTTGGTGAATAGAACGCGGCCCATGTATGCACGGCAAAAACAAGCAAATATTATGACAAGCAATATTTATTCGCTGGTTGTTGCGCTACGATTTAGTAGTCGTGCCTTGTTATTTATATGTCTGATGATAGTCGGGCATACGACGGTACTTGCCGAGCAAGAGACTGGTTCGCCGGCGATAGAAGCCAGTGCGCCGACATTCGATGACGGTGCTATGAGCAACCAGCTCGAACAGGAGAAGCCTGAGTGGTTTGGTATGTCTTTCCTGGATCTTGCGATAGATATAGAGGAATCGGCTGCCGAAGGTAAACACTTCGGTCTCTATTTCTATCAGGACGGTTGTCCTTACTGCGAGAAGCTGATCGACGATAATTTTGGACAATATCGCATCAACGAATATGCCAAAGCAAACTTTAATATCGCACCGATCAATATTTTTGGTTCGGTTGAAGTGACCGACCTTGACGGGATAGCGAGGCCAGAGAGCGCCTTTTCCGCGCATAGAAAAATTCAATTCACACCGACGATGATATTCTTCGCACCTGAGGGAGAGGTGTTTCGCATGAATGGCTATTACCCGCCGCATAAATTTCTAACTATGCTGGAGTATATCACTGAGAAGTATTATTTTCGCAACACCACTTTCATAGATTTTTTGCAAACCAAAGCACCACCTGCGGCCGCCGACAAAATGCACTATACAGCCGATATCCTAAGCCCTCCGATAGATATGACGCAAGACACGCTGGGTAGCGAGAAGCCTGTTTTAGTCTTATTTGAACAGCCGCGATGTCTGGCCTGTGACGAATTGCACGGTGACATCTTAAAGCGAGATGCAACTACCAAGTTATATAGACAGTTTGAAACCGTGATGGTCAATGTACACGGCAGTGGAGACATCACTCCTGCTGGCGGTGTAAACAAAATTACCGAAAAAGAATGGGCGCGTGAAATGGATATTGAATACACACCTTCCTTAGTTTTTTTTGAGAAACGCGAAGGTGACCAAACGCTAAGTGAGGTTTTTCGCGTTGAAGGTTATATGAAAGAATTCCACATACAGTCAGCGATGTCTTATGTGTTATCCAAAGCCTACAATGATACATCACAAGACTTCCAAGATTTCATCAGAGCGCGCGCCGAAGAGATGGCTGCCGAAGAAGGCCACCTAGACATCATGAAATAAAGCTGGCAATATTTTATTATTGTCCAGACAAAGCCACTGTATCGAGCCAAAGCTGATAATAACGGTATTCAGAATAGCTGAACTTGAGAATTAATCGAGTCGTCGCTTTATACTCTGTTATACTGGGTATCCGTGGAACAAAATACAAAACAATATCTATATCAAACATTAGGAAGGATACACTGCATAAGTGTTGAGGATGCTTTTTTGAAAAAGAAGCCGATGACAGAGCTCGATGGATGCAAACCAGTTTAACCTTAGTAACTGACTTACCGGCAAAATATAAATCTAAACCCGCGTAAAATTCTCGATTGGCTAATAGAGCAATTCAAGTAATATACCGTAAAAATCAGCTAAGTATTTCATATACATATTTCTGATGGATGATAGATACGCGCAATTGCTAGGCTGGCTTGAAGGTAAATTAGAACAAGGATTTACCATACAGACACTGGGCGGTGATGCTAGTTTTAGGCGTTATTATCGGATTTTGACTGATGAACGATCTTTTATCGCAAGCGATATGCCGCCCACCCAGGAAAATCCAGTTGCATTCAAAGATATTACTGTTCTACTATTGGATAATGGGGTGCGCGCCCCGGCAATACACGCAGCCGATGTTAGTGCTGGGTTATTTCTGCTGGATGATTTCGGCGATACGACTTACCTCAACGCATTATCGAATAATACTGCTGACTTGCTTTATAAACTTGCAATAGACGAGTTATTAAAAATACAAGCCATTGAAGATTCCGTTTTACCTGCTTACGATAGAACATTATTATTGGAGGAAATGCAGCTTTTCACTGATTGGTATTACAAGATACACTTAGGTAAAAGTCTAAATGCCCGCGATAAAAAAATCATTACGCAAAGCTATGACTATTTAGCAGATAATGCATTGGCACAACCACAAGTTTTTGTGCATCGCGATTATCATTCGCGCAACCTCATGCTTTGTGCTGATCGCACTATAGGTGTTTTGGATTATCAGGATGCTGTCTCAGGCGCTATTACTTACGATTTAGTCTCTTTGTTGAAAGATTGTTATATTGAATGGCAACCGTCGCAGCGATTAAAATGGCTTCGCTATTATCTGGCGAATACGCCACATCAATTAGATGAAGAACAATTTATACTGTGGTTTGACTTGATGGGTATACAACGACATCTAAAGGCAACTGGTATTTTCGCCCGTCTCTATCATCGCGACCATAAGCCTGGCTATCTCACCTTCATCCCGAGGAACTTACGCTATATTGGACAGGTCAGCGCACATTATCCCAAACTAGCCGATATGCATACATTTATTGAGGATTTGGCGAGATGAAAGCGATGATCTTAGCAGCCGGACGAGGCTCGCGTATGCGTCCGCTGACTGCCCGCATACCGAAAGCACTGGTTGAAATAAACAATACGCCTTTAATAGCTTATCATTTAATGCGTATTCGTGATGCTGGCATAGTTGAAGTGGTTATCAATTTGGGGCATTTAGGTGAGATGATCCGCGAAGCGTTAAAAGACGGTAGTGATTATGGGGTAAATATCAGTTATAGCGACGAGAGCAGTCATATCTTAGGAACGGGTGGTGGCATTGTCAAAGCTCTCCCGCTGTTGGGTGATACTCCTTTCTTTGTTGTAAACGCTGATGTTTATACTGACTACGCGATTCGCCCCTTAGCAATCCAAGCACCGTGTCAAGCGCATCTGGTTATGGTGGATAATCCTGAGCATAATCGCGCCGGGGATTTCGGTTTTAGCGACGGCTTTGTGGCAGATTGCTCGCAGATGAAACTCACTTTTGCCGGGCTGGGTTATTACACCACTGATTTATTTGCCCGACTGCCGCAGCGGCAGTTGTCGTTAGTTGAAATACTGCGCCCTGCGGTAGCAGCTGGTTTGGTAAGTGGCGAGCATTATCAAGGAGAATGGATAGATGTGGGTACAATAGAGCGATTGAATGTGGCACAAGCGACTGGCTTATAATAATTAAGGTCTCTGGTAAGTATGCAATGCAAAATAGATGCGCAAAATGACTTTGTTTAATATTTAAACACTTCGGCCTTTATGAAACATATTATTTCGCTATCCGATCAATACTTTAGCCCAGGTGTTTGTCCAGTATGGTTATATGAAGCAGTACAGGAAAATGTTTCTGCGGCACTTGCCGAAGATTTGCCAGCTTCCGACCTTAGCACGGACACTACAGTGCAGCAAATATCTAGGGAAGCGGTGATCAGATCCAACGATGCAGCGGTTATTGCCGGTCAATTTTGGGTCGACGAAGTCTTTAGACAAATGCCAACCGAAGTTACAGTTGATTGGCAGGTACAAGACGGACAATCAGTGCCTGCTAAGCAACAATTATGTACGATCACAGGGCATCAGCCAGCGATGCTACAAGCAGAGCGATGTGCATTGAATTTTTTACAGACCCTTTCGGGTACGGCAACCACTGTCGCCCGCTATGTAGCACAGCTCGACCAAACAAGTCATACGCAGATAACCGACACCCGCAAAACTATCCCTGGGCTTAGATTAGCACAAAAATACGCAGTGGTCTGTGGCGGTGGCATCAGTCATCGTTTTAATTTATCGGACGGTGTCCTATTAAAAGACAATCATATCACGATGTACGGCTCTATTACGCGTGCAGTCGCCGTAGCCCGAAGTCGTGCGGTCGGCCAAGCTATAGAAATAGAGGTTAGAACATTGCCGCAGATACAGCAAGCACTGTCTGCGAATGTCGATGTTATTATGTTAGATAACTTTGCGTTGGATGATATTGCCAAGGCTCTGACCATGATTGACGGACAAGCAAAAGTGGAAATTTCTGGTAATTTGGGATTGGAGGATATAAAAACCGTTGCTGATTACGGAGTGGATTATATTTCTATAGGTGCCCTGACTAAACATTTGCACGCTATAGATATGAGTATGACGATTAAGGAGTAAGGTAGATGCTATATAACTCGCATAGTTTTATAGAGTACGCGCTCAAACAAGGAGCTATCAAGCTGGGAGATTTTGAACTGAAGTCGGGTCGAAAAAGCCGTTACTTTTTTAACGCTGGTGTATTCAACGACGGTCAATCTTTATGGGAGTTGGGAAATTTTTATGCACGAACAATAGCCCAATCGGATATTGTTTTTGATGTGTTGTTTGGTCCGGCATACAAAGGCATACCTTTAGTCTGCGCAACCGCTGTTTGCTTGCGACAAATGGGTGTCAACAAGCCGTTTGCATTTAATCGCAAAGAGGAGAAGTATCATGGCGAAGGAGGTGTTTTGGTAGGTGCTCCTCTGGAAGGACAGCGAGTTTTAATCGTTGATGATGTAATCACTGCCGGTACTGCGGTGCGCCACTCAGTTGCACTGCTAAACGCCTGTTCGGCAAAAGCGGTGGCTTTAATAATCTCGTTTGATAGGCAGGAAAAAGGTGTCGGTGATAGCTCGGCGGTTGCCGAATTGAGCGAGCAGCTGGGATTGGCAGTGCTGTCGGTTGCTACCTATAAGGATTTGATAGCGGTGTTAAATGCAGACGAGCGCTATAAGAATTTCTGGACATAATCAGAGTTGTTTCCTTGTGTTGTATGACCATACGCAACTATAACATCAGTAGTGAGACCTAGGCATTAAAGTTAATGAAATTAGCAGTGTTTATATCGCATCTTCCTCTGTCGTTCCTTTATTTTATTGCTTGGCTTGTAGCCGCTTTTAACTGCTATATTTTACGCTCTAAACGCAAGGTTATTATGGCCAATATGCGCAGAGCATTTCCCAAACTGACGGCTGCTGAGATTGGTTCTTTATGCAGGAAGTATTATTTCGTGCAAACTGAGTTTCTAGTCGAAACCATAAAACTGTTGTCGTGTAAAGAGCAATGGTTGCAAAAACGTGCGAAATTGATTAATCCGGAGATTGTCAATCAAGTGGATGGCGACCAACCAATACTTTTTTTATCTGCTCACCAAAGTAATTGGGAGTGGGCAGCACAGGTATTATTTCTTCGTTTTGGCCATCCTTTTTATGGGGTTTATAAGCCGTTGCGTTCTGCCAAACTGGAGCGTGTTATATTTGCAATAAGAAGTTGTTTTAACGGCACGCCGCTACCGCACCGACAGTTCGCAAAAACCTTAATAAAACATCGCGCACAACATAGCTTTTTCTATGTGCTGTCGGATCGTGAACCGGGTCGGCGACAAAAATCTATCAGTCTAAAATGGTTAGGAGCACAACAAACCGCTTTTTATTCTGGCACAATACAGCTCGCTTGTGCAGTTCAGTGCGCAGTGTTTTATGTGAGAACCGAAAAAATCAAAAAGGGGTATTATGAAGTTTCTCTTGAACCAATAGAGAATAAAGGCAAAGGATCGGAACAAGAATTATTAGCGTCTTACGCCGATAAATTGGCACAAGGTTTGAAGAAGAACCCTGAAAACTGGTATTGGGGACACCCACGATGGCGATGGATGAAAAGTGTATAGTGCTAGAAACAGGCGTATTTAGATGCAACTTACTTATTGTAAGCTAAACACTCAGTTATGTGCGGTGCCTGGGAAGTTAAGAGGTGAGGCACTGACCCAGATACTGAGTCGAGTATTCGAACTCGCCCGTATGATTGGCGTACCTCAATCGGAGGATATTCCTGAGATACCCATCGACATTAAAAGTCTATTGTACTGAAAATAAAGCTATGTAAAATAGATGACTCTCCTATTTGAAAGATCACCATAAATGACTAAGCTGTTTAAGGATACACTTAATTTTTGTCATATACTAAAAGCTAGAGTCGTAGTTGCCTATGCTCTGCTTAGTGCATTTTATGATTGTAGTAATATTAATAAAGCTCGGCTTATCAGAGGACTAGTCGGTAGTATATTAGTTTTAGTTCCTAATCGTCTTGTTCGTTTAAGTCAAAGGATAACCAACCTAAAGGAGTGCGGTAGTCAGGTTTATAAACGTCTCAAAATCACATATTGTGTTTTGTACGCAGATTTCTTTCGTGAATATAAAAAACACCGTAAGACACTCTTAGCCGATTATGCTTATGTAGAAATAGATGCTCCCTCATTAGGGAGCTATTTTCCTAGAATAATTGGCGTAGCATGGCTTTGTGAAAAACTAAATCTTAATATTAAGTTTACTTTTCCTGATACTTATATTGCCGGCAACATTAACTTTTTTGAAAATTCTATTCTAGCTTATTCTAAAGAGTGCCAAAACGAGAAATTTATGCAGCTGGAAAAGCCTTTAGTAGGTTTACGCTACTACAATTTCGGCAAATTACCAAGGATATGGGAAGCCTTTGCAAAATCAAGCATACCAAGCGAATACGGACATAATGTCCTTACCAAGCTTTCTATCAAGGAAGATTTACGATTGCAAGCCGAACAATGGTGGCACGCAAATGCAAAACAACAAAAATACATCGGAGTTCACTATCGTTTATCCGATAATCTTATCGAAGATAGAGTGATAA